>JAAVHK010000100.1 GCA_014799765.1 Ruminococcus sp. | reverse complement strand
GGACTTAATAAAGATGTTGAAATGAAAGAATCCGGCGTTGAGTGGGTCGGAAAAATTCCGGAACACTGGAAAACAATTCGTATAAAATATCTTTTAAATGAACGGAAAGAACGTTCTGAAAATGGTACGGAAGAACCTCTTTCAATGAGTCAGAAATATGGAGTTATTCCTACAAAAGAAAGGGAAATAATATCAAATCTGGCTTCTACATATATAGACGCAAAAATTGTTTATTCTGGTGACTTGGTAGTTAATAAGTTAAGAGCACATATGGGTATACTTTCAGTATCAAAATATAATGGTTTAGTCAGTCCTGATTATTCGGTTTATTATTCAACAGGAAAAGCAGATTTAAAATACTTGGAATATCTTTTTAAAACTCCGCAATGTATTTCAGAATTTAAAAAGAAATCTAAAGGCGTAGCAGAGGGATTTACACGTTTATATACAGATGATTTATTTTCAATATATTGTCCGCTTCCGCCTGTAGAGGAGCAGGAAAAAATATCATCTTTTCTTGATAAAAAATGTAAAGAAATTGACAAAATTATTTCCCTTAAAAATCAGCAGACAGAACTACTTAAAGAGTACAAAAAATCGCTTATTTATGAGTACGTCACCGGCAAAAAAGAAGTAAAATGATGTATCAAAAAAACGGCGTACCGCATATAATATACAAACCACTAAAGGAGGTTGTTTTTTTATGTGCGGAATCGCCGGAGCTATCAGCTTTAATGAAGATATGCGTGAAGATATGAAAATCTACGAGAATATGCAACACGCACTTCTCCGCAGAGGTCCTGACCAGAGGGGCATTGTACTTACTAAAGAATCCGCCCTGATTCATACAAGACTTGCGGTAATAGACGTCCAGAACGGCAGACAGCCTATGTCATACGGAAAATACACGATAGTCTATAACGGAGAACTCTATAACACCGCTGAAATCCGTAAGGAACTTGAAAAAGAATTTGAATTTGATACGCATTCCGATACGGAAGTAGTGTTGAAAAGTTTCGTAAAATGGGGTGAAAAGTGTCTTGATAGGTTTAACGGTATATATGCCTTTGCGGTATACGACGAACACAAACACAGACTTTTCATGGCTCGTGACAGAATAGGTGTAAAGCCTTTTTTCTACTACATGAACGACAATAAATTTATTTTTGCTTCGGAGATACCGGCACTTCTGCAACACCCCGATGTACCACACGAGATAGACACACAAGGGGTATCGGAATTAATTTTAATGTCCCCAGGGCGAACGGCGTCATGCGGAGTGATAAGAGGTATAAAAGAAGTAAAAGCCGGTTGGTGCGGATACTATACGGCGGACGGACTGGAGTTACACCAGTACTGGAGACTTAAAGCATATGAACTTCATGAAACGTTTGAGCAGACAACAGAACACGTCCGTGAACTTGTACTTGATTCGATACGCCGACAGCTTGTTTCAGATGTTCCGGTATGTACTTTTTTATCCGGCGGACTTGATTCAAGTCTTATATCTTCGGTAGCGAGTACGGAAATGAAAAAACACGGAAAAATTCTCGATACATTTTCAATAGACTACCGTGACAATGATAAATATTTTCAGAAAAGCCATTTCCAGCCGGACAGTGACCCTGAATACATTCAATGTATGGCGGATTACCTCGGTACTAATCATCACTGGACGGTTGTAGATACTCCGGAGCTGGTAAACGCCTTGTACGATGCTACGGAAGCGAGAGGACTTCCGGGAATGGCAGATGTTGACGCATCATTACTTATATTCTGTCGTGAGATAAAGAAATACGGTACAGTAGCGTTATCGGGTGAGTGTGCTGACGAAATTTTCGGCGGTTATCCGTGGTACAGGGATAAGGATATACGTATGACAGATGGTTTTCCATGGGCTCAGAGTACGGCATACAGGAAAAATTTCCTGAGTGAATATTATTCGGAAAAAATAAATGCTGAAGAATATGTCTATAGTGCGTACCGGAATACTGCCGACTATGCTATGAAATTACCGTCAGACAGTCCGCTTGAATATCGTATGCGTGAGATGACACAATTAAATTTTGACTGGTTTATGCAGACACTTCTTGACCGTAAGGACAGAATGAGTATGTACAGCGGTCTTGAAGTCCGTGTACCGTTCTGCGATTACAGGATAGCAGAGTATTTATATAATGTTCCGTGGGAATACAAGGACTATCAGGGCAGGGAAAAAGGTTTACTCCGTGAAGCTATGAAAGAGTGGTTACCGGATAAAGTTTTGTGGCGTAAGAAGTCACCGTATCCGAAAACACATAATCCGGCATTCCTCGAAGCTGTGACCGATAAATTAAAAGCCATCCTCGAAGAAAAAGACAATATTTTATTTGACCTCGTAAAGCGTGAGGAACTTGAAAAACTGACACGTCATGAAGATTACGTACAATGGTACGGTCAGTTAATGAATCTGCCACAGACTATAGCGTTTTTCCTGCAACTTGACCACTGGTTGAAATGCTATAACATAAAACTCATCTGATACGGAAAAATTTTCACAGTCAGCCTGTAAAAAAATAACTATAATCTATTGACAAATTAAAATATTAATGGTATAATTTGATAAGTGCCGACTATCAGGTACATGATTAATACGATTATTTTAAAAGAAAGGAGCAGGCTGACTGTGAGCAATTCCATCAATCCCGAATTTAAGATAAGAGAGGTAGCACAACGTATTAAAGCCGTTCGTGAGTCAGTAGGTCTGACTTCCGAAGAAATGGCTGAAAAAACAGGTGTTTCCGTATATGAGTACCTCGCCTATGAGGGTGGGGCGAAAGATTTCAGCTTCACATTTATCTATAAATTCGCCAACGCTACAGGCGTTGAAATCACTGACCTTATGGAAGGTGAAAGCCCGAAAATATACAGTTACGATATAACACGCAGGGGAGGCGGTCTGCCGATTATACGCCGTAAAGGTCTTTCATATATGCGACTTGCCCCTAATTTCAGAAACAAAATCGGTGAACCATTTCTTGTTACTATCCCATACGTTGACGAACAGTACAGAGTACCGCACCCACACACACATGAAGGTCAGGAACTCGATATTGTAGTAAGCGGTCAACTGAAAGTAAGAATAGGTGACAATGAAGAAATCCTTAACGAAGGCGATTCCATTTACTACGACAGCGGTGAGCCTCACGACGAATGGGCAGTAGGTGGTAAGGACTGTAAATTCTATGCGGTAGTATTCGGAGTAAATCAGCCACATAATGCTTTACAGAATCTTGACCCTGTTATACTCCCCGGAGTTACTAATTTTGACCTCGCAAATGTTCAGAATCCTGTTATTGATAAGTTCGTAAAGACCGAAACTGACGAAAACGGTGCGTTAAGTAAGATAACGTTCACCAATGAGGAGACTTTCAACTTCGGTTTCGATATTGTGGACAAACTCGCCGAAAAAACGCCCGATAAAACAGCATTGATATATGTTTCCGACGATATGGAAGAAAAAAGATTCACATTTGCGGAAATGAAAAAATATTCCAATATGACAGCTAATTACTTCCTGTCGAAAGGCATTAAGAAAGGCGATACTGTAATGCTGGTACTGAAAAGACATTATCAGTTCTGGTTCTCGATAATAGCACTTCATAAAATCGGAGCTATTGTAATTCCGGCTACACATCAGCTTGTACAGCATGATTTCACATATCGTTTCAAGGCTGCCGACGTTAAAGCTATAGTATGTACCGCCGAAAATGATGCCGGATATCAGGCTGAACTCGCTATTGAAGAGTGCGGTATGGATATATTGAAAATTGTCGCCAATGGTGACCGTGAGGGCTGGGCTTCTTTCGACAAGGAAATGTATTCGTTCAGTGATGTCTTTGAACGTCCTACAGACCCTGATTTACTTTCATGTGGTAGCGAACCTATGCTTATGTTCTTTACTTCCGGTACTACTGGTTATCCTAAAATCGCCATGCATAGTCATAAGTACGCACTCGGACATTTCATTACTGCACGTTACTGGCATAACGTTGACCCTGACGGCATACACCTTACAATTTCCGATACCGGCTGGGGTAAGGCTTTATGGGGTAAATTATACGGTCAGTGGATGAGCGAAACCTGTATATTCGTTTACGATTTCAACAGATTTGACGCAAATAAAATACTTCCGCTTTTCAAGAAGTATAATATAACTACTTTCTGTGCACCGCCTACAATGTACAGATTCTTCATAAAAGAAGACCTTTCAAAATTTGACCTGTCGTCAGTAAAGTACGCTACCGTCGCCGGTGAAGCACTCAATCCGGAAGTATATAACCAGTTCTTAAAGGCTACCGGTATAAAACTTATGGAGGGCTTCGGACAAACCGAAACTACTCTTGTTATCGGAAATTTTGTCGGCATGACCGCTAAACCTGGTTCAATGGGAAAGCCGAGTGTTCTCTATGATATCGACATTGTTGACCCTGACGGCAACAGCGTAAAGACCGGCGAGACCGGTGAAATCGTAATAAAAGTCGGCGAAAAAGCTCCGTGTGGACTGTTCATGGAATACTACCGTGACGCTGAAAAAACCAAAGAAGTATGGTATGACAGTATGTATCACACAGGCGATACAGCATGGCGTGACGAAGACGGTTATTTCTGGTACGTAGGACGTGTCGATGATGTTATAAAATCTTCCGGCTACAGAATAGGACCTTTTGAAATTGAAAGCGTTATCATGGAATTGCCATATGTCGTTGAAGTAGGTGTAAGTGCCGCTCCTGACCCGGTTCGTGGACAGGTTGTCAAGGCTTCTATCGTACTCACAAAGGGTACTGTCGGAACGGACGAACTTAAAAAGGAAATTCAGAACTATGTAAAGAAACATACTGCTCCTTATAAATATCCTCGTATAGTTGAGTTCAGAGACGAACTCCCGAAAACTATCAGCGGAAAAATAAGACGTGTTGAATTAAAAGGCTGATTAATTTAATATATATTCCGGACGGTCTGTAAATGGCTGTCCGGTTTTTTGTTGATTTTATGCGGAATTTTTATAAAATATCGGATAAGACAAAATATATTATACTATCTGTATTTTTTTGTTTGTGCAAAATGCCGAAATTCCTTGTCAAAAATTACCAAACTTCAAAAAAAGTACTTTACTTTTAAGTGAAAACACAGTATAATATAGACAACTTAAAAATCAGTTTCGGAGGTGCGTTTTATGAAAGCTAAATTAAATTATACTAAAAGAATAATTTCAACGTTCGTTGCAATGATGGTATCGGCTGTATGTGCAAGCGTGCCGGTTACGTCTTCGGGAAGTATCGAACCGGATTATAAGGAAATGGCTAATGAACTTATGATACTTGTAAACAATGCCAGAGTTGATGCCGGTCTTAAACCATTACTTACAATCAGTTTTCTTAATGATTCCTCACAGATACGTGCAAGAGAATCAATATTCCAGTTCAGTCATAAAAGACCGTCATGGGACGATAATGAAGAAAATTTTGATACCGTAATAAATGATAATCTTATTCCATGGGAGTATGCTTCTGAAAATCTCGCAAACGGTATGGATACAGTGGAAGCTACTTTCATGCAGTGGCAGAACTCCCCTAAACACTGGGCAGCTATGATGAATCCTGATATGCAGTATATGAGTGCCGGTGTTGCTTATGACCCTAACAGTGACCACGGCTGGTACTGGGAACAGATGTTTATAAGACTTCCTGACGATATATACGAGGGCATACAGAACAATGACCCGAAAATTATGGAAGAGTTCCCTATTTTCAGAGATACTAATCTTGTTTATGACCCTGCCGGTCTTCATATAACACCAGTCTCAAACGGTGATATCAATGGCGATGGTATAGTTGATATATTTGACGTTGTTCTTCTTGAAAGATACCTCAACGGCGAAGAAAGACTTAATACAGACCAGATTGCAAGTGCTGATATAGTCGTTGACGGTGCGGTAACTGCTCTGGACGTTGAATTTCTGAGAATGTATATTCTCGGCGAAATTCCGAAACTTCAGCTTGATGTCGGTGTTGCACTCCGTACAATTCTCGGCAAACAGTAATATATTTTCAAACAAAATAAGCGACTGTTTTTTTAAACAGTCGTTTTTGTTTTGTGACAGATTTATGAATTTTTATATTGATTTTTATTAATAAATATGATATAATTAATAAGTATTAATTTTTTCAGAACGAAAGGAGAATAAATATGCCTGAAATATGTCTTGCCGGTACAGGCGGTATGTTACCGTTAAAAAACAGATTTCTTACAAGTCTTTATACGGAATACAACGGAAAAGCCGTCCTTATAGACTGCGGTGAATGTACACAGGTTGCACTTGCACAGCACGGAATCAAAATCAGCCGTATAGAAGTTATCCTGATAACGCATAGTCACGCAGACCACATAACCGGACTTCCCGGCTTACTTCTGTCAATCGGTAACTGTTCACGTACAGAACCTCTTGATATATACGTTCCGGAAAGTGCCGAAAAAATGATAAGAAATTTAATATCCGTATGCGGTATGTTACCGTATGAAGTGAATATACATATTCTTCCGGATACAACCCCGACGGATTTCACAGCGGAAAAAATTGACCCTATGCTGACTATTTCCACTATACCGCTTTCACACAGCGTAAACTGTATAGGCTATCAGCTTACACTTTCAAGAAAACCTGTATTCGCACCCGATAAGGCAAAAAGTCTTGATATTCCGGTCAAGTACTGGAAAATACTTCATAGCGGTACGGCAGTTACTCTCGACGACGGACGGACTTTCACACCGGAAGACGTCGTAAAGGAAAGCAGACCGCCTGTTACTGTGACATATATTACCGATACATTACCCATACCGGAAATAACGGATTTCGCAAGAGGTTCTGACCTGCTCATATGTGAGGGTATGTACGGCGATATGACAAAAAAACAGTCCATGAACGATAAGGGACATATGCTTATGCAGGATGCCTGTTCCATAGCTCTTGAAGCCGGTGTCAAAAAACTATGGCTTACACATTACAGTCCGGCGGAATCTGAGCCGGAAATATATTCCGATACACTCCGTGAAATTTTTCCGGAAGTTACTGTTTCACACGACGGCGAAAAAATAACTCTCTGATATATCCGGTTTGATGTTTAATAAACGTCATTATGACAAATAAATAATAAAAAATTTTGTAACAATTCACAAATATATAAAAAAATCTGCAAATTCGATATAAATTATTGCAATTCTCTAATCAACGTGTTATAATATTTGTATAAGTTTAACAATGCGGAGTGTATGCCTGTAAGCACTTCACATTTTGCTTATCTGTGTTACCTTTATTTATTGATTTTTTGTAGAATAATTGTTATTTTATATAATATATATTACTTTAAGTACAGCGACAATTGAATATTAATAAAAAAAATAAATGATTATTTGTGTCAGAAAAGCGATTGTAAGGTGACATATCATTTCATATAAATTTTTATCTACGGAGGTGGTTCTATGAAGAGTTTTTCCTATGTCGCACAGGACGCACGTGGCAGACAGCAGAAAGGCGTTATGAACGCTGAAAATGAACAGGAATTTCTTGAAAAGGCTAAAGAAAGAGGTCTCTACGTAAAAGACTTTAAGGAAAGCGATTCAACCAACACAAAATCTATTTACAAGTTCAATACCAAAGAGCTTACATTCAACTGTCGTCAGCTGAGTGCTATGCTTACTTCCGGTCTTACACTTGTAAAGGCAATCGACATTCTCACCAAAGAACAGGAAAATGAAAAAGGTAAAGCCATATGGCAGGACATCTATGAAAATGTCCAGAAAGGTGAATCTTTTTCTTCTGCTCTCGAAATGCACGCAGGCTCATTTCCGGACTTCCTGATTTCAATGGTAGGAGCAGGTGAAAGCAGTGGTTCACTTGACGTAATCATGACCCGTATGGCAGACCATTACAACAAGGAAGGCAAGCTGAAGAATACTGTAAAAAGTGCTATGATGTATCCTATGATACTTCTTATACTTTGTGTAGTTATTGTTATATTCCTGTTTGCCTTTATCATGCCTACATTTATAGCCATGTATGAAGACCCCGACGATATGCCCGCACTTACTAAATTTGTTGCCGGTATTTCAGATGTTATCATCAACAGGTGGTATATAATCATTGCAGTTGTGGCAGTACTCTTCTTCGGTATACAGTATGCACTGAAAGTACCGCATTTAAGAGTAAAAGTAGACCGACTACTTATTAAAGGTCCGGGGTTTGGTCCTCTTATGACGAAAATCTATACCGGACGTTTTGCACGTACACTTTCTTCACTCTATTCAAGCGGTATTCCTATGGTTGAATGTCTTGAAAGAGCGTCGGCAGTTCTCGGAAACTCCTACATTGACGAAAAGTTCCTTGAAGTAGTCGATGAGGTAAAACAGGGTGAAACACTTTCAAATGCTATCACAAGGTCTGAAGTGTTTGAAAATATGTTCTGTTCAATTCTTTATGTAGGTGAGGAATCGGGTGCACTTGATTCTATTCTTGAGAAGACTTCTGACTACTATGAAGAAGAATCTGATGCCGCTGTACAACGTCTTGTAAGTATGGTAGAGCCTTTACTGCTTATATTCATGGCTGTAATTATCGGTCTTGTTGTATGTGGTATATATCCTGCTCTCTACGGTTCATTCGATTCTATCGAAAACGAATAATTCACGAAAGGTGGAAAATAAATGCTTTCATTTGATATTACTGACAGAAATATACGAATAGTCAAAGCTTCGGAATCAGGCAACAAAATCAGAATCACCAAAGCCGCTTCTCTCGACGTTGAAGAAGAACTTATTGTCAATGGTCATATCAAGGATATTCCGAATGTTGCTACTCTTATAAACGGCGTTATCAAAAAGAACGGAATGCCCGACAAAGAGGCTATTGTAAGTATTTCCTCAAACCTCAACATTTTCAAGGAACTCAATGTTCCTAAGGTAAAACTCACCGAAATGCAGAAAACTGTTAAACAACAGTTACTTGCCGAACTCAGTCTTGAAGATATATACAGTGTTTCATATACTATAGTAGGAGACGGCGAAAGCGACGATACATATAAGGTACTCGCCACAGCCTGCCCCTATGAAATCGTGAACAGTTACAGGGAAGTTTTTAAATACCTTGGTATTTCCCTTAAATCCGTTATGATAGGCTGTAACTGTATAACAAAGGTACTTCTTGCCGATACAAACATACAGTCAAAAATGCCGTTGCTTGCAGTACAGATTGACAATAACTTTGTTTCGCTCAACCTTTATGAAGCAAATCAGCTTTCATTCTCACGTTTCGCTTCGATAGACCCTGCTGACTATGATTACTCGGAAGACTATGTTTTTGAAGCTGTAAATGAAAATATCTTCCGTATGTTGCAGTTCCACAGAAGCCGTAACACCGGTGAAACTATTGAAAATATCGTATTCTATGGCGATACTCACGACTATGTAAGACTTACTGACGAGCTTGAAAAACTTGACCTTAAAACAAGTCTTATAAAAGTACCTGGTATGATATATGGTTCAGAAAGTCTTGAATTTTCATGGTATGCAAATGCTATCGGTGCTATGTTCAGACGTGATAAGGACATGGAAAAAATCAACCTCCTTGAAGGTGATTTCAGTTCCGTTGTAAGAAGTAAAGGTGGCGGAAATGAAAAAGCTGGTGATATTGTAATGCTTATCGCCATTGCCGTAGCCGCTGTAGCCGTACTCGGTATATGGGGCATTCTCACAGTAAAGGATAACGGTATTCAGGACGATATTCAGGTATGTCAGGACTTCATAGACAATCCCGACACAGCAAATAAAATCAAATATCTTACAAGGCTTGAAGAAATCAAGGAAAAAGTAGACGCATATAACACAATGATGCTGAACGCCCATGACGCTTTCTATTCACAGCCTGTAATAGACGGCGAAAAATATGACCTTGTTGAACAGGTTCTTTCTGATACAGCAGAAGAACTCGGCGTATCAGGTGCAAAAGTAAAATCTCCCGATTATGCCGACGGTACATTTTCTTTCAGTGTTGAATATATAGCAAATGACGGTGCTTATGAAGAACTTCCGGTTGAATTCCTTAAAAGATTACTTTCTGAGGGTGTTTTTGAAAATGCCGGATACAGTGGTTACCGTCTTACACCACGCGCTGAAAGTCAGGACGCTGAGCAGGTAAATTATGTTGAATTTGACGTGACTTTAAGAGTAGCCGGTGAACAGAGTGCTTATCACCCTGAAGAAACTGAATCCGAAGAAGTAACAGCAGAATAAGGAGGCTGATTTAAAATGAAATTGAATTACAGAGACAAGGTAATCCTTGGTATTCTGCTTGCGGTTATCATTGCAATTGCCGGTTTCGTCGGTCTTATCAAACCTAAGAACGAGGAAATAAAGGAGGACGAGGCTTTACTTATTGCAAAACAGGAAGAACAGGCAGACCTTGAAGCAAGAATTGCAAGAATTGAACCTCTTAAAAACAACATTGACGATACATACGAAGAAACAAGCAAACTCATTGAAGATTTTATCCCGCTTTCAGAAATTGATACAGCTATGGAAGTTGACCAGTATATGCAACACTATGCTGAAGAATGCGGAGTACGTATTGATAATCTTGAAATATCCGCAAACAAGGAATCGACAATTGATTATTACTATCTTGAATCAGACGGAATGCCTTCACAGAATATGCGTGATTTGGCAGACCTTAACGGCGATTACGCTGAACAGGACGCTGAATACAATGCTGAAAGTAATGCTCTTTCACAGCGTAATGTTGAAACAATTATACAATCACAGTACGGCGTGAAAGTTACAGGTACAAGAGAAGCTCTCTGGAATTATCTTAAAGCTATTGAAGACCTTAAAAAGACAGTTATAGTAAATCAGGTAAGAATTGAAGATTATTCATTCGGTGCAGATAAACTCGAAAAAGAAGGCGGAACTGTACAGCCACCTGTTGAAGAAGAAACACCAAATTCCGAAGAAGAAACAGAACAGCCTGAAACAAATCAGGACGAAAATGCAGAACAATCGGAAGAAGAAACAACTCCGGACGAAAATGCAGGTACAGAAACCGATATTCCTGAACCGGCACAGGCTCCCGAAGCACTCACTATAGACGACGCAAATACATCATCAATACAGCTTGTAATCAGCTTATATTCAGTTTACGATATGCCTAAGCCGAATACCGAAGAATAATTCACGCTTGGTTATTTGAAAGGCGGTAAATTTATGAAAACTGATAAAAAACGAAGTTTCAGGGGTGCGGTACTTCTTACTGTTGTATCGGTAATGTCCCTCCTGATAATATTTCTTACGAGTACTCTCGCACTTGCAACGGCTGCAAACAACAGGGCACATAAATCATACTCATCATCTCAGGCAAGCTATACCGCAAGAGCTGCTATTGACAGTATTCTGAAAGCTGCAAAAGATGACGAAAGTTTCAGAACAGCTATGGCTGGTCTTACAGCCGGAAACGGTTTTGATGTTGATGTTGATATGGAAGCATCAGTCGCCGGTATAGGAAAAGTAGACAAGGCAAGAGTTGAATTTGCAGGAAAAAAGCAGTTCTATAATACAAAAACTCAGGAATGGGAAGAAAGAGACCTGTTATTGATTTCTGCCGATGTTACTTCCGGCGGTGAAACAAAAACCGTAAATGCCTATGCTGTAAAGAATCCACCACAGCCAAGTGGTGGCGGTGGTAATGGCGGTGGTTTCGTAACCGTCGGCACAGCTTCCACACCTGTAGGTACTGCCTCATATGGTGGTACATATCTCGGTATCGGTATGCATAAAGGTAACAGATATTATTATGGCGATTATAGTCTGCCAACCGGTCAGATTGTAAGCCTTGACGACAAACTTTATCTCAATCTTAAAGACACAGACCAGGCTGGTTATCAGGACGCAGACGGTAATTATATTCCTAATAATCCGGAAAATGCAGATATTCTTGTAAAATTTGCGTTCCCTAACCCGACTGTTATTGAAGCTCCGTCTGTTATAAACGGTAGCCTTGACGTAACAACAAAGACAGAACTTTATTTTCCTACAAAAGGCTCAGGTATGTCAGTATGGGGAAATATGGTATTCACCAACAGCGATTTCAGAGTATATTCCGAAACAGTAAATAATAATACTTCTGCTGAATATAAACAGGAAATCTCAAAATTCAGTGATATTCCGTATATTTATGTTGATTCGCTTATGGACTTTACTGTAGGTTTTCCGGTTGGTTCTGCTGACCTGCCGTTAAATATTTTCTGTGGTTCAATCAGCGGTCCGCCTAACGGAGACCTTGTTTTATATGCTGATATTTATTGTCAGGATAAGAACAAAACTTCATATCTTGGTTCAAGCGGTTCTACACCTGTTCTTCACGCATGGAGCAGTTCTGTTGTTAATGGTACTGAAACATATCTCAGTTCCGTTACTTCCGGTAACTTCTATACAAAGGGCAATCTCGTAATAAACGGTGGTAACGGCAGAGGTGCAGACATTGCCGGTGACCTCGTTGTAGAGGGTGACCTTACTGTAAATGGCAGACTTAACGTAGGCGGAAGTGTTGTAGTCGGTGGTACTCTTATTGCAAATGAGGACATCAATGTAGGAGCAGGTCACAGCATATGTGCAGACAATGCAACAGGTACAAAAATCGAAATAAATTCAACAAAGAAAATGACCACTGACGGTTTACAGGAACTCTACGAAGAAAAACAAAGAACAGCAGGTTATTGTGTACTTGGTAAAAATTTAAAAGTTAAGGAAAACGAATGGTATAGTTATAATGTTCCTTATGCATGGCTTAAACCGGAGACAATAACTACTTTGGGACTTACAGACAGCGATAGTGACGGAATTATTGATGGTAATTTCAATGATTTCGGCGGAGCAGAAGTTGATAAATCCTTTGTATTGGAAGAAATATACGATGTTGGTAGCATAGATGAAAGTACTGCCACAAAAGAATACCTTGAAACTTACTGGGAAAACAGAGAAGACCCGACAGATATTACTACAAATGAAGCTGATACTTATGATTCAGCTGGCTTTAAACATAACGGTGTAAATATAGCCGGTACTGATTTCTATAAGACCACTCATAACAACGAACTTTTCCCACGTGAAGCAGAAAAAGTTGTAATTCTCGGATTTGAGGACGTTGACGGCGGTCATGACAGTGCAAAAATAGCAGATTCAAAAGTTCTTAAAACCGTTGAGGAAATCGAAAATGACTATAATTTTAAAGAAGCTGTAAAGAATATTCCGTCTGACGGTAACTATCTTGCAGACGTAAACGCAAATGTCTATACATCAGCTAATCTTCCGGCAGAAATAACACAAAGCTGTACATTACAGGGTTCATTCAGTAAGGATATTGTTATCAAGGGAAGTACAAATGATATGTGGGTAAAACTTGATAACTTTACACTCAGTAACAGTGGCGATTTTATCTATGATGATTCTGCTGCTGGTTGTGGAAATCTCAATATTTTCGTTGAAAATACTGCAAATTTCCTTACAGGACGCAGTCTGATGACAAAGACATATAAGGATTATTTTGATAACAATACAACATTCCAGATAGTCACAAATGATGACCTTATCCGTGCAGACGGCGGAGTAGTTGCACAGTGTCCGAAAATAAATATTTATTCTCCTGAAGCTGTATATAATCCGGATGGTACTATACAATCGCAGTCGCATTTTAATGTTGCCAACTCCGGTACTATTATTACCGCTGCTATTGAAGCTCCCGGAATGGAATTCAATATCTGTAATGCAACAAATGTAAGCAATACGATTTACTATGACGGTATACCGGTACATAATGCACAGGGCGGTCAGAGAACTGTCGGTGTAATCGGTATTCTTAATGTTGAAAACGGTTCTATGCAGAATGACTGGATATTCCTTTATACACCAAAGTCAGGTTCCGGAAATCCATATAACCCGAATCCCTCAGGTGATGCGGAATACACTGTAATGTACTATGACGGTTTTTAAGGAGGTGCTTTAATGAATAACGAAAATAATAAAAAATCACGCCATAAAAAGCGTGGTATGACCCTTGTTGAAGTTATTATTTCAATAGCCGTAATGGCGGTACTGGCACTTCTTCTGACTACTATCGGCGTTACTATTGACACATATCGTAAGGACACCAAGGCAAGAACTGACAAAATTGCTGTTGAAGGTCCGGCGGCTGAAAGTCGTGACAAGGATAAGAATAACGGCAGAGGCAAACTCATTGACGAAGATTTTAAAATAACCGTAAGAAGAGCAGGCGGAACATCTGTAGATGTTTCCGGTAAACTCTATTCAACAAGTGATGAACTGACTGATACAGGCACAATGGATTCAGATAATGAAAAGATTTATTCCGGCAATACCAGAGGACATTTCAAGTTTATTGATGTTCCTAATTAAAGGAGGCGTGAGCGTGAAAAACAAAAAAAATCCAAAGGGTTTTACACTCGTTGAACTGGTAGTTGTTATGGCAGTTTTCGGAATAATCATGCTCGGTGCTATGCAGTTTCTGAATCCTGTAAACCGTATGATGAAAGGTGCGTCGCTACAGGAATCCAACTCCGCTACTGTCGACAACATAAAGCGTTATTTTGAAAGTACTTTGCGTTATGCCAGTTCCGTATACGTATATAACGGTGACCTCAAGGAAACAGATTTAAGCGGTAATCCTTTTGTACTCGCCGGTACAGAAGAATCACGTCAGAAAGAAGCTGTTACAAATTTTGTAGACTACTATTTCAGGGATAAGGCTGACAATAATAACAATCCTATAAAAGGTGAAGTTCGCCTTATGAAAATTGATAACGACAATGGCGGAAAAATTACTGAAAGTCTTTTCAATTTTGAAGCAGGTTACACTTATTACGACTGGAATACAAGTAATTATGAGGTTGTACCACCGGCAAGCGTTACCATGACGAGTTTTGACCAGTCTGTTATAAACGACGTATATTACAAGGACTATTCAGTATTTGCGACACTCGGCTATAATACTGTAAATGCCATTGGTGCAGGAGATGTTTCGGCACTTCCGGCAAAAGTAAGAGATGACCAGTATTTCGGCAGAATCAATCCTGTTGAACATGACGACGGAGCAGGTAATCTTGTACCTTATCAGTTTAATGACAATATGTTTTCATTCAGTTTTGTTACCTATAAAAATGATACAGATGTATCAGGCAATTCACTTTATCACCATATTGTCGACGGAAAACATATTTTCGGCTCACCGTATTCGTCATCTAATGCAACTCTTGCACTGGTAAACATGAAAAGCGGATTCTGTGACGGTTATAATACAAGTCTGAATAACCGTCCTGTAAGATACAACGGCACAAGTGATAAGGGAGTTACTTATACACCTACAACTAAGGTTGACGAAAAGACTGAAACAGGTGCAGGTGGTTCAGACGGCAAATGGGATTATGAACCGATTGTTAAACCAAACTCATACAGAATTTATGACCCAGGCAACTTAGCAGGCGGAAACAATATATATATAATATATACACTTCCGAACTGATTTCAGGAAATAAAAAACAGGCAGTAGTTTTCAATACTGCTGCCTGTAATTATTTCTGATTTTATTTTATTGTACTGGTGCTGTGAGAAGTCCTATGTACCACTGTGCAATATCGTTACCCCATAAAGCTCCGATTGCTATTCCGATTGACAGAAAAGGTCCGAACGCAAATTTGGATTCGCCTGAAATCATTTTGTTTATAAGTCCTACTATAGCGGAAACTACAATACCTATTAATGCTGAAACGATAACAGCCTTTGTTCCGAGATAAGCACCGGCAGAAATCATAAGCAGAGTATCACCTAATTCAATAGCACGGAAGTCTTCACCGAATTTCTTTTTTATGAAACTACGGCTTACTTCCCCGATAATGAAAAACGGTACGCTTATTATCAATGCCCCGATTATTCTCTCTTCTATTGAAGACTGGTCAGTAAGTAAATACGACGGTATAGAAAGTAAGGCTATAAGAGCTAATATTCTTTCGTCTATTTCCATAGTATCCCAGTCCATGAAACCTACTACAACAAGCAGTGACATAAGAACACAGGTTATTATGGATTCAGCATTTGCATCAAGTACCCAGAATGTAAGTACAAAAAGAATACCGTTAAGGCTTTCAACAACCGGATATCTTGGTGAAATCTTCTCGCCACAGCTATGACATTTTCCTTTAAGTGCAAGCCAGCTGAATACCGGTACTAAATCCCTTGCTCTTATTTTCGTACCGCATGTCATGCAGTGCGAGGAACGTTTTATAAGAGATTCTCCGAGTGGCAGTCTTATAATTACTACGTTCAGGAAACTTCCTATGCTTATGCCCAGAAGAAACACCACGATATAAAACGGAATTGTAAAAAGCGGTGAAGTAAATTCGTCATGAAGCATATTGGTAAATTCACCCATTGTTTTCCCTCCTTTACAATAATATAGTTACATAATTTATTATATCACAGTTTCATAAAAATTCAAGTGGATTTTAAAATAATGTTTTTGTATATTAATAACTTTCCTTTACGGAGCAGGTATATTTTCTATTGACATTTATGCTGAAATTTGTTATAATGTTTATTGGATAATTATAAATATTATCCTATGTACTCCCGAAGTGAGTACTTGGATTAACATAAACAAGAGCGGAGGTTTTTTATGAGAAATGAGAGAATAGGCGATTATCTGGTAAATCAGGGACTTATTGACCAGGACCAGCTTATGCAGGTTCTTGCAACACAGAAAGAATCAGGCGGTTCAAAGAAGTTCGGCGATATTGTCGTTGAACTCGGTTTCATGTCCGAACAGAATTTTACCAAGGCACTCGCCGGAAAAATGATGGTTCAGTACGTTGACCTTGATTCATATGAAATCAATTCAGAAGCTGTCAACAAAGTACCGGAGGCACTCGCAAGAAAGCATACTGTAATTGCCATTGCAATTAACGGCAAAAGACTTACGGTGGCTACAAATGACCCTGTAAACTTCCTTGTATTTGAGGAAATCAAAGTTGCAACCGGTATGGACTGTAAACCGGTACTCGCTACTACATCGGCAATAAATAAGGCTATCGGTAAGAATTATTCTATGCAGAATGTCGATAACGTGGTTGACAGTCTCGCCGCAATGAACGGCGGTGATAACGGCAGTATGGAAGACCAGGAGTCAAATGACAGAGTAGAAAACGCACCTATCGTTAAACTTGCTACTACTATTATTGAAAACTCCTACCGTGCAGACGCTACCGATATTCACATTGAACCGTTCAAGACATATACAAGAATACGTATCCGTGTAAACGGTGACCTTGTCGAATTAATGAATATGTCAAGTGCGGTACAGAGTGCATTGGCTACACGTCTTAAACTCATCAGCGGTATGAATATCGCTGAAAAACGTGTACCACAGGACGGACGTTTCACACAGGTTGTTGACGGTACTACGCTTGACGTCCGTGTATCTTCACTTCCTATGGTAAACGGTGAAAAAATAGTTATCCGTATTCTTTCAACCGGTCAGATTGCATTACGTAAAATCACTGACCTTGGTATGTCTGATTATAACTATCAGCTTTTTGAATCAATGTTGAGAGTACCACACGGCGTTATACTCGTTACAGGTCCTACCGGTTCAGGTAAAACTACTACTCTTTACGCCGCACTTGGTGAACTCGCTAAACCTAATGTAAACGTAATCACGGTTGAAGACCCTGTCGAAAAAGCTATTGATGGTATAAATCAGTGTCAGGTAAACGTTAAAGCCGGTATGACCTTTGCGGCGGCACTGCGTTCAATTCTCCGTCAGGACCCTGATATAGTTATGATAGGTGAGATGCGTGACAGTGAAACCGCTGATATAGGTATCCGTGCCGCTATCACCGGACACCTTGTACTGTCTACACTTCATACCAACGACGCCGCTTCAACAGTTGTACGTCTTGTAGATATGGGTGTTGCACCGTATATGGTTGCAACGTCGCTGATAGGCGTTATAGCACAGCGTCTTATAAAAGTATTGTGTCCGGCGTGTAAACAGCCCGTAATATGCAGTGAGGAAGACGCCGAATTAATAGGCGTTGATCACCCTATACAGATTTATAAGTCAGTAGGTTGTGCAGAGTGTAACAATACCGGTTACAGAGGAAGAACAGCTATTCACGAAATCATACACTGTACCGCTAAAGTTTCGCAGATTATCGCCGCCGGTGGTGGTAAGGAAGAAATCGAAGAAGCCGCACGTAATAACGGTACAAAACTGCTCCGTGACAACGCTGCTGAACTGGTTGTAGCGGGACAGACTTCTATTGACGAACTTGTAAGAACTACATTCTCAGTATAACATAAAGGAGGATTTTTAATAATGGGAGTAATTGAAATCAACAGAATACTTGACGAAGTACGTCTTTTGGGTTGTTCGGACTTGCATTTTACATACGGTATAACACCGGTTGTACGTCTGAACGGTTCATTAAGGACAATGGGTTCACGCTATCCGGTAATGGACGAGGAAGAAATTCTTGACGTTGTTCACCAGATGACTACGGAATCCCAGCAGACAAGTGTAAACAATCATCATGATACAGACTTCTCTTTCCAGACAAGAAGCGGTTACAGACACCGTGTAAACATCTATTTCCAGAAAGGCAAACCGGCTATAGCTATACGTCTTCTGCGTAATGATATTCCTACTCTTGAGGACTTACAGTTACCGCCGATACTTTCGGAATTTGCTATGCGTCCCCGTGGACTTATACTCGTTACAGGTCCTACAGGTTCGGGTAAATCGACTACTCTTGCCGGTATGATGGACTTCATAAACGTAAGCAGAAGTGCACATATCATAACGGTTGAAGACCCGATAGAATACGTACACGAACATAAGCGTTGTATGATAAATCAGAGAGAAGTAGGCGACGACGTGCCAAGTTTTGCACTGGCTCTCCGTGCCGCACTCCGTGAAGACCCTGATATTATTCTCGTCGGGGAAATGCGTGACTTTGAAACTATTCAGGCTGCCGTTACCGCTGCCGAAACAGGTCACCTTGTTATGAGTACACTTCATACAACCAGTGCTTCCGATACAATCAACCGTATTATCGACGTTTACCCCGAACATCAGCAGAACCAGATAAGAACGCAGTTAGCAAATAACCTTGTTGCCGTTATCTCGCAGACACTTATTCCGAAAAAAGACGGTTCCGGACGTATTGCCGTTCAGGAAATTCTTAACGTTACCGACGCTATTGCGGCTATGATTCGTGATAATAAAATTCACCTCATACAATCGTCAATTCA
This sequence comes from Ruminococcus sp., assembly GCA_014799765.1. Taxonomy (GTDB): domain Bacteria; phylum Bacillota; class Clostridia; order Oscillospirales; family Ruminococcaceae; genus Ruminococcus. The sequence continues at coordinate 3,968 of JAAVHK010000100.1, read as the reverse complement.
GACCGGTAAACAGTTCGGAATGCAGGCTCTTGATATGGAACTTGCTAAATTCGTACATAACGGCGTTATCGGTGAGGTTGACGCTCTCGAAAAATGTCTTGACAAACAGGAGTTTTACAGATTCCTTGCACAAATGGGCGGAGCTCCGAAACAGTAATCACTTCCGGCGGACAGTTTTTGTCCGCCATTTTACTAAACGTATAATATGAACAAATTATTACGTTTATTTTTTAATCAATTCATAATTTTTTATGCATATTGACGAAAAATACAAAAAAAAACGTCGTTTTGGTGCGTGTATGTAAAAATTGACCGTGAAAAAAATTTTTTTTTGAAGAAACTATTGACATTTTATGAACAAAGTGCTATAATATTATTACAGATTAAAAGTCAGGTATTGTATGTGATTCATATTTCTTCATTATATTTTGCACGGATTACAACTTTCAGTATATCCTGACTGTTATTATTTTATTAAGGAGGTTTTCTATCATGAAAACAACTAAAAAGGGTTTTACCCTTATAGAACTTATCGTTGTTATCGCAATCATCGGTGTTCTTGCTGCTATTCTTGTTCCTTCAATGCTCGGATACGTTAAGAAGTCCAAGATTCAGGGTGCTAACTCCACAGCTTCCACACTTGCTAAGGCTGCAAACTCTGCTGTAACTGACCTTGACGAAGAAGATAAAGTTCCGGCTGATGGTACTGTAAAGGGTTCAGACTGTACTGCGGCTGCCACTACTACTGAAGTTGCTGATGCTATTCAAACTTTCTTCAATGATTTCAAAGACGGTGGCGATGATATGGCTGTAAGTTTTAAAGACGGCGTATGTATTGCAGCTGCTGTAACAAGTGGTGCATATTATGGTACATATCCGGCAGTATATACAGCTAAGAACTGGAAAACAACCGGTTTTGACCCGGCTGACCTTGACGCTGCTCTTGCTGCTGCTGTTACTAAGGCTACCACATGATTTAAATGATTAATTAAAAATATAAAGCCTCTCTCGTATCGGGAGAGGCTTTATTTGTAGAGGTGATAAAATGGACAGCGATTCAAAACACGTACTTACTATATTAGGACTGGTAGCTTGTTTCGGAGCAGGTTACTTTGCCTGTAAGGGTGAAAATCGTGAAGCACTCGCAATCGGTGAGAGATTCAATGTTTTTACACAGATTGAAAACAATCTTGACGGAAAAATTGAAATGATTCCTGAAAATGAAGATATTGCTATAGAAAATGCCGTTAATAGCTATTATCAGACCGATGACAGATATTTTGAATATAATTCAACTGACCATAAAAAAACTGAAAATGAAGATAACAGTTACGAATATGTTAATAAATACAATATATATGACAATATAGTATATATTAACAGCGATAATTTTTTTCTTGACGGTATTCAGGGATTTACTCATTATTTCAGGGACTATCCTACACCGGAATGCGACGGTTTTATTATCGACTTAAGGCAGAATATAGGCGGTATGACTGATTACTGTATAGGAGTTCTCGGAAGTTTCTTGTTTCCTGTCGATAATCTGATGACTTATTACTATTATAACAGTAATTCAAAAACTCGCAATATATCCGGAAATTCAAAGAAAACAAGTGCAGATGTTGTTATTCTCGTAAACGAAAAAACAGCCAGTTCAGCGGAAATATTTACTTCCGCCATGAAGCAGTTCTATGACGGCAATGTTACAATAGTCGGTACACGTACACGGGGTAAGGGTACTTTTCAGGAAATGGAATATATTTCAGATAATGAATGTTTTAAATATACCGCCGGAAAATATACTGTCGGCAACTGGCAGTGTTACGACGGTGTGGGCATATCTCCCGATATTGAACTTGCTATGGACTATCTGCCGGAAATTATCTGTACTGACAATGATATTCAGTTTCAGACCGCTCTGAAGTTGTTTAAATGATATAAATATTTATTTTTTCTTGACAAATTATGAACATAATGTTATAATATATTTCAGAAACGGAGGGTTTTTATGAAAAGAAAATTAAAAGGTTTTACTCTTATTGAACTTATAGTAGTAATAGCAATAATAGGCGTTCTGGCTTCTATTCTCGTACCCTCAATGCTCGGATACGTGAAAAAAGCTAAGATTCAGGGGGCAAATTCCACCGCTTCTACGTTCCACAGGGCATTATCGGCTTATATCCATGACCTTGACTATTATGAATCATCTATCCCCGACGGCTCACATACTATCAGCAACGGAACTTACACTTCAGAAGAAAACGCTATGGACGGTTTCGGTGACGCTATGAAAGAATATTTCAACGAAATAGACAAGATAGACGCTGCATATTATATAAATTCCGGTGAGTGCGTAGCCGTAAGCGTAAAAAGCAAAAATTATTATGGTACGTATCCGGCGGTATTTACCGCTAAAAACTGGGACGATTACCAGAGTAAATGCACAAGTTCGGCAGATGCTCTCAATATTGTAATGACCGAAAAAGAAATTGCTAAATCCGAAAATTAAAGATAATATTTTCACAGACTGGAGGTTACCGGCATGAATAAAAAATTAAAAGGTTTTACCCTCATAGAGCTTGTTGTGGTTATTGCAATTATAGGAGTTCTTATAGCTGTTATTGTACCGTCCTATATGAGCTGGATTGCACATTCAAAAATCCGTAAGCAGAATAATAATGCACGTGTTATTTTCAATGCTGCACAGACTATCGTACAGGATTACCGCTTCAGAGAACGTAAACTCGAAAACGCAGATAAAAATATCGGAGACGGTGAATTCTACTTCTACTGGGACGAAAATTCAGCGAGTACCGCCGGAAGTACCGGTGCAAAATCAGGTGATACCGATTTTATAGACAGTTTCACAAAACAGATAAGCAGAATTTTTGATGACCACAGCGTTACAACCTATAGAATCTATGTTGATAATTATATGGTACAGTCAGTAGTCGCTTCAAGTAGCAACAGTAACCGAAATAAAGGCAGTTATCCGACGAAACAGGACAGTGCCAATACAGATACTGTCAGCGGTTTTGATATGACAACTATAGTTTTAAATCCCTGAAAATTTAATAAATCTGCCACCGGGTAGGAAATGCATGAGCATTTGTGATGTGTCGTCAGGTCTTTGCAGACACATTACAAGTGCTTTTTTTGGAGGTATATATGAAAAATTTTAACATCCGATTCACAAAAAAAGAGCTTTTTTTATGGTTTTTTTCCATGTCGGTTATAATAATTTCTTTTCTGATATTCAGTAAGGACGGTATTATAACACTTGTGGCGTCATTGATTGGCGTTACGGCAATAATTATCAGTGCCAAAGGGAATCCTTTCGGACAGCTTTTAATAGTTATTTTCAGTATACTTTACGGTATAATATCTTTTAAATGTGCATATTACGGCGAAATGATAACTTATTTAGGCATGACGGCTCCTATGGCGGTTGTTGCACTGATTTCATGGCTCCGGAATCCTTACGGCGACGGAAAAGAAGTAAAAGTAAATCATATCCGGATAAAAGAAGTTCTTTTTATACTTGCTATGTCAGTTATTGTAACGATAATATTCTATTTTATACTTGATTTTTTCAATACCGCTAATCTTATTATAAGTACATTTTCGGTCATGACGAGTTTCGACGCCGTATATCTTTCATTCCGTCGGAGTGCTTATTTTTCGCTTGCCTACGCCCTGAATGACGTTGTACTTGTTATTCTGTGGGGGCTTGTATGTCTGAATGATACGTCATATGTTTCCGTAACCGTGTGTTTTATGATGTTCCTGATTAATGATATTTATGCTTTTATAAGCTGGAATCGCATGGAAAAAAGACAGAATCAACAAAAAAATGCCGTTTGAGATGAATATTTTTTACTTGACAAAATCTGACAGTCGTGCTATAATAATAAAGCTGTCGGACGTGGACAGGCTTTACTGAAAAAATTATGAAAAATTTTTCG
>JAAVHK010000099.1 GCA_014799765.1 Ruminococcus sp. | reverse complement strand
GAAAGAGCACACGTCTGAAACAATTCAGGAATATAGTCATCGTACTGAAAGGCGAGGTTATACATAAAAAAACTTCTTGAACCCTCACACTGCAAATCAAAAGATATGTCATTTAAACAGCCGTACAGAACTATATTCCTGAATTGTTTCAGTTCGTCGTCAGTTGCAGAAAAACACCGTCCATGACCGCAAAGCATATACTGTCTGAAATCTTCTTTATTCATTTTTTACCTCCGTTAATAAGTAACTTTATTATACCATGTTTACAGCAAAACGTCAAATAATATTGACTTTTTATATATAACATGGTATAATTTTTCTGTAATATAAATAAAGCAGGTGACGTTATGGAATATGTAAAGGAAGTTTTCGCATCATATAACAAAAAGTATATCCGCATATATCAGGCTTACAACTCCACTATAGCTGAGGAAGCAGTCAGATTACAGAATTTCGGGAACAGTTTCAACACCAACCGAATGACTTGGATTAAACCGTCATTTCTTTGGCTGATGTACCGTTCCAACTGGGGGACTAAGAAAAATCAGGAGTGCATACTTGCTGTAGACGTACATCGTGATTTTTTTAACAGAATGCTTGAAAAAGCTATACTGACTTCTCCGGACTCTATGATGTTTGACGGCAACGAATGGGAAAAGCGTTTTAAAAACACTGATGTATACTGTCAGTGGGATTCCGACAGGTCTTTGAACGGCACACCCATAAATCGTTACGCAATACAGATAGGAATAAAAGGGGAGGCAATGAGGGATTTTCTTGACAACGGAATCTATAAAATTGAGGATTTGACCCCGACCGTCCGCAAATGGAATGAACGTCGCAAAAAAAGACAGTTAAATATTAATGAATTGCCGTCTGAGAGGTTATATCCTGTAAACGACAAAAAAAATCCGCAACAGGCTTGACATGAAATAAACATAATATGAATACTTTAATTAAAACTTTAGTGTGTATAGTTTTGTCGATTGTGACAGTTTTCTGTACTACCTTTCAGGTATACGCACTTGATTTTGACCCATGTCAGATTTATTTATACACTGATAATACTCCCGAAAATACTGCATATATTGATATTTTAGTACCGTTAAATAAAAACAATGACAGCTATGTGGATTTTACAAATCCGCCTTTATGGTACATGGAAGACGGTGAAAATAAACCTTTGTTTATTGACAAAAACAGTCAAATCGCTCAGTATAATGATAATGGTTATTCTAGTCTTTCGTTACATACTGAGTACGTACGGACAATGGAAGTATATGATGGAAATATATATTTTACTGATACCATTGATAATATTTATAAAAAATATAAAAATTTCAAAGCGGTGTACGTTGACGCAAACGGAAATATCCTTGAAATAACAGATAAATTTTCAGTGCAATATAACGCTAAAAAGCCATATGCATTCATTGTCAACAATAATCATCTCATACTGCGTATTTTCGGAATAAATCCGTTTACAACAATTATATGTATAACAATATTTTTTGTATCTGTTCTGTTGTTTTTAATATTATTAATAATATTTATCATACGACAACTCCAAAAGAAAAAAATAAGAAAATGACCTGCTTAGTTTTCTGAAACACTGATACAATCATAAATAAAAGGAGATGTTTGTTTTGAAAAACCTGAAATGATACTTTTTGACTACGGCGGTACTCTCATGTACGAACCGGATTTCTGTCCGTCTGCCGGAAACAAGGCTTTATATCCTTATATCTCTGAAAATCCTTACAACATAACGGAGCAGGATTTCAGCGATTATTTACTTAACCTTTTTGACGAAATACGCAGACTTCGTGGTGAACTTATTGAGATACACGAACATCTGTTACTGAGATATGTTATAGAACACTTCAATATGAAACTTTCCATTCCGTTGGAGCAGGCAGAAAGAATTATGATGAAAGGTATCTCAGAAGCAGTAGAGACCCCACACGCCAGTTATATGCTTTCCGAACTTAGAAAAATGGGTATTCGTACAGGAGTTATCAGTAACCTTTGTTGGTCAGGAAACGCTCTCTCTTATCGTCTGAATAACGCTTTTTCTGAACATAAGTTTGATTTTATCATGACAACAAGTGAATACATTTTCCGCAAACCTGACATACATATTTTTGACCTTGCTATCAGGAAGTCCGGTCTGTTACCGGAAAATATATGGTACTGCGGAAATGATATTGAAGTTGATGTATTCGGTTCACACAATGCCGGAATGTTTCCTGTTTTCTACGATGACAGAACTGTCACAAGCAAAATTCATGAAAAAAATGACATTTTCAGTATTGATTTTCCGCATCTCCGTCTTGAAAACTGGTTGGAACTGGTTGACTGTCTGAGAGGAATGTAAATATTATGCAGACTATTGTTATTAAACTCAATTCACGGAAAATGAAAAATCCTGATTTGGACATACGTTATACTTTGCCGGAACGTATTGAAAAAATCACTTCTGGCAGAATAACTGACAACGGTTACGACTATATAACAGATACAGAGTTGGGAATATGGCTTGCTCCGGAAAATTCATCGGAAACTTTTTCAGACGTAATCGAAATAATTAAAAAAGAAACGTTCTGCAACAATAATTTATGTGAATCGGCAGAGATATATATTTCACCGAAAGAAAACGCTGAACTTAATGAATGTACACAAGTATATCCTGCAAAATGATTATATACCATAAAAAAACTGCCGGTTTTTATCCGACAGTTTTTTTGTTGTTATTCTTCCGCTTTTGTTTTTATGGGGAGTTCAACGGTTGCTATGAAAACGTCTCCGTCAATTGTTATTTCAAACTTTCCTCCGCAAGCCTCCGTGAAACTCTTTGCAATTGAAAGACCTAATCCGTTGCTCTCGGTTGTACGTGCTTCATCGCCTCTTGTGAAACGTTCAGTCAGCGTGAACTTTATTTCGTAAGAAGATATATTTTTTATTTTTATTGTTACCGTATCAATCGTTCTTGTAAGTGTGAGATATATTCTTGTGTTGTCGAGGGAGTATTTCAAAGCATTGTCAATGACGTTCTGCAAAACTCTGTAAAGTCTTTTTCCGTCGGCGTATACAGGAGCGTTTTCTGCTGAAACAGTCTTTCTGATTTCTTTTCCCGAATCTTCTATTCTGTCCGACATATCGCCTGAAACCTGCTCCATAAGGATTACTGCGTCTATCATCTCTAAGTTAATATCTGTACGGCTTGTAGCCTTTGCGATGTCAAAAACGTCAGATACTATTTCACTGAGACATGCCGACTTGTTTTCAAGTATTCTAACGTAATCCCTCGCAACCGGTGACAAGTCTTCTTCCATAGCAAGAAGATTTATATAGCTTATTATTGATGTAAGCGGAGTTTTAAGGTCATGCGAAACATTTGTAACAAGTTCTGTTTTCATTCTCTCCGACTGTAAACGTTTGTCAACAGCTGTCTGAATACCGTTTGAAATATTGCTCTGTTTTTCCGTCATGGTGTACGTAGGTTAATCCATGTGTACTTCTTTTGCCGTATAGTCACCGCCGTAAATTTTGAAGTCATTCTGTACTTCTACCCATTCATTCGTGTCCTTGTTGTACAGAATATATGAGTTTTCATTGTTTTCAAGCAGATTTGAAGGTACTGTTACCGGTGTGGAAGTTTCCTCAATAATTTCAGCATTCGGAGCGGTTGTTTGTATATATTCACCGTATCTGTTGTAATAGCCGTTATAATTTTCGTCGTAATAGCCGTCATAGCTTTCTACATAACTTTCATCATCATGGTATATCGTTATATTTACGTTTCGTGAATTGTTTTCAGGATTCGGTACGGGTGTTGTACCGTCTTTCTTATAGTAAATTTTAACGCCGTAGTCGTCAATATAATAGTCAAGGTCTTTTGTGTCGTAGTCGAATACGGCAGTTGCCATTATACCTTATTCCATACACGTGAATAGATTTCCTCCGCCGAAAATACACGTCCTGCATTTTCCATAAGCATTTCCGTAATCTTGTATTCCGTCGCAGTAAGTCTGACCGGTTCGCCGTCAACGTAAAGCTGTTTAGCGGTTTTGTCAAGAATAAGACCGCCTATTTCTATGTTGTCGGAACTCTTTCGGGTATCAGCAGAGCCGAGACTCAGATAACGCCGGAGATTTGATTTTACCCTTGCGACTAACTCCATAGGATTGTAAGGTTTTGTAATGTAGTCGTCAGCACCCATTGACAGCCCTAAAACCTTATCACTGTCTTCCGACTTTGCGGAAAGCACTATTTTTTATGTCAAGACCATTATAACAGCAAAACCTTATGCTGTCCCGACTAAAATCTTATGAATTTCTTAATTTTTCTGAAAGTCCGGATTTGTCGAAAACGCACATAATTATTATCAATAATTTGTGGTTTCCTACAGACCTTTGGAAAATCTCGTCATCTCAGCAAACAGAGGTGATGACATAAAAAAGAGTTCACTCGAAAGAATGAACTCCTTTGGTATAATATAAGCATAGTCCAAACTGATGATAACAGTGGCGACAGGCTATGCTTATTTTGATATAATAAGAAAGTAATGGACTGATGGGTTTCCTTTAGAACTGAGCGTTCGCAAAACAGCGAAATCATTAGTTTGATGTGCCTTGCGTAACTCTGATGGCATTGTCAGTGCATCAGGTCTGCAAGGTTACAAAATAAGGTAGAAGTTGCGTGCATCTAAAATAGCCCTTGCAGTGCGTTCTATACGTTCTCTCTGCTCTGATGATGGAGCAGAGAACGGAAAGTTATTGTATACAATGTCTTTAGAGTATCTATATCGCATTTCAAGTCTACCTGCAACGGCTCTTATAAAAGCCATATGGACATTTGAGGTAAGCACTCCGAAGTGATACAACGTGGCATCAGGTAGCATATTATTAGCATCTCCACAAATCACATCTGCATTTTCAAAGCCAATGAGGATATATCGTCTGTTTTCAGATGAATGAGACGGCACAAGTATATATTCAATAATAGGCTGTCTAATTTCCATAAAACGTGTAGGATAATCCGTAAATTTCTGAGTTGCCAATTTTTTACTGTTAAGGCGGATTCTTTTTATATTTTTAATTCGTTCAATAACTTTTGACATTGACTGCAAATCTTTTGGTGTAGCATTTAAAAGCCACAAACAGCAACGTTTTTCATT
>JAAVHK010000098.1 GCA_014799765.1 Ruminococcus sp. | reverse complement strand
TTATTTGCCATTGTGAACACGTCAAAACCGGCATCTATTACAGCGTCGGCGACTTCAGGCGGTGAGTTGAAAATAAGCTGTCCGCCGTCCGCACCCCTTACGCCGTTGCTTTCAGAAATAACAGTTTCCTGATTGAGAACGGCAACATCAGCACTTTCGATAATAGGCTTGACGTTTTCATAAATCGGTCTGAAATCGTAGGTTACACCATCCTGTCCGGAAGCGTAAGCCTCACCGTTTTTGAGGACGGAATAATGAATAAGATTATCACCGGCGGAAACAACATGAACTCTCTTGTCTTCCGGAGGTGGTTGAGTAGTCGGCTCTTCGGTAGTTGATTCGACAGTGACCGGTTCAGGAAAATCAATTTCACTTTCATTTTCGCCTACCTGTCCCACGGTATCACCACAGGAAGTACAGGTTGACAGCATTAAAAGAACTGCTGTAAATGAATATAACTTTTTAAAATTCATTTTTAATCTCCTTACAGAAAGTTAATAAATTAATATAACTTCCTGTTCCTTTACAATTATATCATACTATTCTGAAATTTGCAAACATATTTTTCAGAATATTTTTCAACAAGTCCGTAAAAAACACGTAAAAACTTCACCGGATAATACCGGAAAACAACGTATTTACGCCACAAAACCTGTTTACAAAATTTATTATTTCACGTTTTTGGTTATTCATACGAAATTTCAACATAAAAATTGTGCATTTTTACTGTACGGATAATTAAAAGCCCTTTAAAGCCTGCAAATCGACAAATTCCCTTGCAAGACTTTCCGCCTCTGCATAAGATGACAGCTGATAACAACGCCCTCTGAACTTCGCCGAACCGTAATAACCGTTCATGTACCACGAGGCGTGTTTACGTGCTTCATGCATAGCGAGTTCTTCCGGCTTGTCGCTGAGACTTAATATCAGCCGGATATGTTCAAGCATTACCGACATTTTTTCCTGTACCGTCGGGGGTGTGTACTCCTTACCGGAAAGCCGTGCGGAAATTTCCTCAAAAATAAATGGATTTCCATAACTGCCCCTGCCAATCATAACAAGGTCACAACCGGTTTTTTCGTACATATCAATACAGGATTCAGCATCAGTCACATCACCGTTAGCGATGACCGGTATCGAAACTGCATTTTTCACCTGATGTATAATATCCCTGTCGGCGATACCTGTATAGAACTGGTCACGGGTACGTCCATGTACGGCAATTGCAGAAGCTCCGGAATTTTCAAGAGCCTTTGCCATTTCGACGGCGTTAATGTGCTGACTGTCCCATCCGGAACGTATTTTGACAGTCACCGGAACACTACCGGCAGACTTAACCGCAGATTCGGTAATCCGTGAAGCAAGTTTTATATCTTTCATAAGTGCCGAACCTGCTCCGGTGTTTATTACCTTATGTACCGGACAGCCCATATTAATATCAATAATATCGGGGTTATATTCAAGGACTATCTTTACAGCCTCCGCCATGAAATCGGGTTCACTGCCGAAAAGCTGTATTGCCATAGGTCTTTCCTGTGGCGTGACCGTACATAATGCAGAAGTCTTTTTATCACTGTAACATATTCCCTTAGCGGAAACCATCTCGCTTACAACATATGACGCTCCGTATTTTTTGCACATAAGTCTGTATGAACGGTCTGCAACACTCGCCATAGGTGCAAGAACGGCAGTTTTTTCTATTTCAACATTTCCGATACTGACTGTCATTCTGATTTGTCTTCTTTCTTGTTACGGAATACGAATAACTTACTGAGAACATAGTTAGCGACAAATATAATTACCTGACTTGCAAATGTGATGATAGTCTTGTTAAGATGCAGTATGTCGCATAACAGTACAAACATAAGCTCCTCTACTACGAAAGTAGCAAGCCTTGCACCGTAAAATGATGCGAAAATCGTCCAGAACTCCTTAGCGGTTTTAGTTTCGTTCTTGAAAACGTACTTTTTATTTGTAAAAAATGCAAAAGTAACTGCAAATATCCACGATATTACTACACCGGCAGTACTTTCCCATGCAGGTTCACCGGCTACTACCGCAAATACTATAAGTTTCGTGACTATTGAAATTACCGTCGTGAGACCACCGAAAAGTATGTACATGAATTTTTCTTCATACTTGTAATATATTTTCTGTAGAGATTCCGGCAGTATAGAAACACAAGCCTTTATTAATTTTTCCATATATGATTTCCTTTCATTTCAGGATTACCTATAATATAATAACAGTATTCCGAAAATTTTTCAAGTGTTTTTCTGAAATTTTATTCTAATTGATAGTTATAGACCTCTCAGACCGGATATTTTCAGTATTTAAGTACATAATAAAAACAGATTTTTTACTTGTGGGGTGAAAATATTGCAGAATTACAAGGAATTAACAATAATACCGGACTTGAAAACAAATATCCGTAAGATAAAGGAAATTTCCGGAAATTCTTCCGACGTGATGATAAACGAGTTTATAACCGGCGATATAAAATGTGCCTTGATATGTTGTGAGGGTATGTTATCCACTGCAACAATAACGGAACTTATTTTAGAACCTATAGTCAATATAGAAAAACAGAAAGATTCCCATGAACTTTTCCACTATATACAGAATTTCATGCTGATGTCAACTGACAGACCGGTTGCCACAGAATACGATACGCTTTTCCGATTGATACACTCAGGCTTTGCGGTACTCGTCGCCGACGGTATGAACAAAGCCCTTGCATTTGGCGTACAGGGCTATGCAGTACGGAGTATTTCCGAACCGTCAAGCGAAGGAAATATAATGGGTTCGCACGAAGGCTTTGTTGAAGTGGTACGTACTAATATGTCACTTATCCGGCGTAGGATAAAAAGTCCGGAACTGGTTATGGAACTTTTCACAAAAGGTGACAAAAGCCGTACAGACTTATGCTTATGCTACATGAAAGACAGAGTACCACCGGAATTACTGAAAAAAATTCACGATTCCCTCGACAATATAAAACTCGAAAGCATTTTAAGTACCGGTTATATACGTCCGTTTGTGGAAAACGGTAACTTTGAACTTTTCAGCTCAACAGGTACTACTGAAAGACCTGACGTTTTATGTTCAAAACTCATTGAGGGACGTATAGCACTTCTTATAGACGGCGTACCGTTTTCGATAGTCATTCCGAAACTTTTCTGCGAAAGTTTCCAGACACTCGACGACTATGCTTTTAAACCATATTATGCAACATTCATACGGTGGATAAAGTATTTAGGTTTTCTTATATCTATACTGCTTCCGGCGGTATATACGGCAATAGTAATATATCATCCTGAACTTCTCAACAGTACAATGTTGATGTTACTTGTAGAGGCGGAACAACAGGCACCTTTGTCAATACTTACGGAGTCGCTTTTTGTACTGCTTATGTACGAAATAATCCGTGAAGCAGGTATAAGACTTCCGAAAGCCGTCGGCGGTGCGGTAAGTATAGTAAGCGGTCTTATAATCGGTGATGCCGCTGTTGATTCCGGATTGATAAGTACACCTCTTCTAACTATAACCGCATTGGCAGTAATAAGCGGTTTTGTAGTACCTGAACTTAATGACACCATGGTAATATTAAGGATAGCTTTTCTTATATCCGGCGGAATATTCGGACTTTTCGGCATAAGTATACTTGCCTGTGCGGTACTTGTAAATATATGTTCCACAGAAGATTACGGCTTCCCTTATACCGCACCTTTGTCGCCGTTCAAATCTGCCGGAATGGACGATACTGCTATAAGAGCAGGTTTTCCGGAAATGCAGTCAAGAAATTTTACAGTTGAACAATATCATGAATAGTTTCACACGGAGGGCAAATGGATAAAATAACTAAAAATCAGTTTTCAGCAATGCTCCTTATTACCGACACTTTTACACTTTTCTGTTTCCGTGGACAGATTTCAATAACTACTCTTATGGGCTTTATGTGCGGAATTGCCATACAGTTTATAATGACACTTCCATTAATAAAACTCTACAACTCAGGCGGAAATATTGAAAATTCCGGAAAATTAATTCAGACAATATATTTTATTTATATTATTCTGTGGGGTGGAGTACTGTTTTCTATGTTATGGCAGGCATCTGATGTGATTTACATTCCGTATGAAAATTCAAACGGTATATGGGGAAAATTACTCATTGCCGGTATGATTGCCATAGTATGTCTGTATGCGTCTTCTACCGGCATAAAAGCTGTTTCACGTTCAGCGGTGATAGCCGTCGGAGCAGGTATTGTCTCACTGCTGGTAGTAGTAATAAGTGCCTTGTTTAATTCCGACTGGAGCAACATTCAGAATACCAAAACTACTGAAAGTTTTCTGACAGAAATTTCAAGGGGATTTTTCATAAGCGGAGGTCTCGGAAGTTTCGTCGTATTTCTTGGATTCACAAAAGGAAACTACATGAAAAATACTATTTATTATTTTTCCGGAAAAATAATACTGACCGTTTCTGTAATATTGTCGTCGATACTGGTTGCCGGTGGTATCATGGCAATAACTGAATTTCCTGTAGTCACCGCCGCACAACTTTCGCAACCGTTTCCGGTACAGCGTATAGATTCTTTATTTCTGATAATATTTGCGGTATTTGCAGTATTTGCTATAGGTGTACAAAGCCTTTCCGCCGGTGAGTTACTGAAAAAAATTATTCCTCAGTTCCGGTATCTCCGTACTACTTCGGTACTGGCTATGATGATTGGTTCAGCGTTTCTGTTTTCGGGCGAAAACAAGGGATTCATATACATTATCGTGACAGGAATAATATTATTTATACTTCCGTGTTTCATGTTGTTTAAAAGGAGTATGGCAAAATGATAAAGAAATTAATAATTTCCGGAATAATCATGTTATTCACTTTCACGGGTTGCGAATCACACGGACGTGTCCACGATAAAAACTATCTCCGTGCGGTATCTGTAACAGGCGATACGCAGAAAACAGTTACATTCACGTTTTTCAGCAAGGACGGTAAATATATTACCACACACGGAAAAGACATTACAGAAGCCCTTGAAACTGCTGAAATCCGTACAGGTAAGGAAATTTTCACCGGATATACTGAAATGATAGTCCTTGACGGCTACAACAGCATTGAAACTCTTGAATTTATGCTCCATAAGTGGAAGGTTTCACCATCATGTATAATAACACACTCCGGTGACGAAAACGGCGAGGATATTTTTTCCGCCAGTATAGAACGTCTTTCGGGTTCTGTGCGGACAGCCGTGGAACAGAAAAAAATTCCGGAATGCGATATAATAACAGTAATGAGCGAATTACTCGGAAAAAATCACTCAGCACCCGTTGCAGAAATAACTTCCGACGGTGTAAAGGAAATTCATGTTATAAATTAATTGCTATTTTTGTTCTTATGTGTTATAATAGATGTATCACATTATTAAGGAGTACGAATTATGAAACTTTTCGCCATAGACGGAAACAGCATACTTCACCGTGCATTCTATGGAGTAGACAAAAATCTTTCCAATAAAGAAGGCGTTCCGACTAATGCCGTTTTCGGATTCATGAATATTTATCTTAAAAACCTTAACGTCGTCAATCCCGACGCTGTAGTTGTTGCATTTGACAGGAGCGAACCGACTTTCAGACATAATGCGGTTGCGACGTATAAGGCAAATCGTCACGGTATGCCCGATAATCTCGCTACACAACTTCCTATAACTAAAAAAATTCTGTCACTTATGGGAATAAAAGTAACAGACTATGTCGGTTATGAGGCTGATGACATTTTAGGTACACTTGCCCGTACCTGCTCCGAAAACGGTGACCAATGCTTCATACTTACCGGAGACCGTGACAGTCTGCAACTCGTTGACGAAAATGTAACCGTATTGCTTACTACCAACAAGGGTATTATAAAATATACTCCGGAAAAATTTACTGAAGATTACGGATTTGCACCTGTAAATATAATCGACTTCAAGGCACTTATGGGTGATGCTTCGGACAATATATCCGGAGTTGCCGGAATAGGTCAGAAAACTGCTTCCGCACTCGTAAAGGAATTTACTACAGTTGAAAACCTATATGAAAAATATCTGGATTCCGGACTGACTACAGGCATAAAGAAAAAACTTGAAAACGGTAAAGATTCCGCATATCAGAGTAAATGGCTTGCTACAATATGCCGTGATGTCCCGATAGATACGGTAATATCACACTATATACCGCATAAATCCGATAATGAAAAATTACTTTCTTTGCTTTCGGAACTGGAAATGTTTAAAGTTATTGATAAATTAAGTCTGATAATTCCCGAAAATCCGGAAGATGTCCAGCCTGTCGAAATAGTTAAAATTCCTCTTACTACGGAAATAATCAGTTCACTTACAGAATGTATATACACACTGGATTACGGAAAATTACTTGTCCTGAAAGAAAATATAGTCTATACTTCTTCCGATAAAAATATTATAAAGGAATTTCTTTCATCACCGTGCGAAAAATCAACTGACAGTGCAAAATCCCATTACAGATATGCAATGTCTGCAAATTCTGAACTTAAAAATCTTAAAAACGATATTTCAATAGGCGGATATCTGCTTAATGTCTCCGGCGATAACTATTCGATAAAAACTCTGTGTTCTGAATACGGTGTACATTATTATTCTGAAAACGGAATAATGGCAGATATTGTTTCTATGCCATCACTTCTGAAAAAAATAAGGGAATTTCTTGATTCTGAAAATTTAATGTCGCTGTACGAAAATATAGAAATTCCCCTTATTGAAGTACTTGCTTCTATGGAACACACCGGTGTGAAAGTCGATAAAAAAGGCGTACAGGAGTTCGGGGAATTTCTTTCGGTAATGGAAGAAGAATCAAAACAGAAAATTTTCAGAAGAACCGGACATATATTTAATATATCCTCACCGAAACAACTCGGCACAGTTCTTTTTGAAGAGCTGGGACTTCCTGCAATAAAAAAGACGAAAACAGGCTATTCCACAAATGCAGATGTCCTCGACATTCTCCGTGACAAAGACCCTGTTATCAAAGATATAATAAATTACAGACAGTACACGAAATTAAAATCAACCTACATTGACGGCATTTTAAAAAAAATATGCACCGACGGCAGAATACATACATCTTTCCAACAGACAGAAACCCGTACCGGAAGAATCTCATCGACTGAACCGAATATGCAGAATATACCTGTACGCACTGAACTCGGCAGACATATGAGGAAATTTTTTATAGCTGACAACGGAAAAATTCTCATTGATGCCGATTACAGTCAGATTGAACTGCGTGTTATGGCACATCTGTGTGGCGACAAAAATCTTACAACGGCGTTCAATCTCGGCGAGGATATACACACTCTGACCGCCTCACAGGTTTTTGACGTACCGCCTATAACGGTCAGTTCGGAAATGAGAAGTACCGCTAAGGCTGTAAACTTCGGAATCATTTACGGTATGGGGGCATTTTCGCTGTCCAAGGATATAAATATTACTCGTGAACAGGCAGAAAAATATATCAACAGTTATTTTGAAAAATACCCGAAAGTTAAAAAATTTATGGAAGATACCATTGAAAAAGCTACTGAAACCGGATTCGTTAAAACGGCTTTCGGCAGAAAAAGACGTATTCCGGAAATAAAATCGTCGAATAAAATTCAGCAGTCCGCCGGAAAACGTATCGCAATGAATACGCCAGTTCAGGGGACTTCCGCAGACCTGATAAAAATTGCCATGATTAACGTCTATAACAGGCTGAAATCCGAAAATATTAACGCCCGACTTATTCTACAGGTACACGACGAACTCATTATAGAATCTGATGTTTCATGTACAGAAAGGGCGGTAAATATTCTCCGTGAGGAAATGCAGAACGTCTATGAAATGAAAGTCCCGCTTTCCGTCGATATAAGCACCGGTAAAAGCTGGTACGAGGCTAAGGAGTGATTTTTACATGGAACTGATAAAAGTTACTTCCGGAGCAGGTACAGAAATTTTTGAAAAACTTTCCGCCCTTGACAAGAAATGCGTCGGCAATGAAGGCTGGTCAGTAAATTCTTTCCGGTCAGAAGTACAGAAAGATAACGGCATTGTATTATGTTTCGTGGACGGCGATAATATTATAGCATTGCTGTCCGGATACTTCGCCGAGGGTGAGGGCGATATTACAAGCGTTGCCGTAGACGAAAATTTCAGACGTATGGGACTGGCTCAGAAACTCATTACAGAATTTATCGGAAATCTTCCCGAAAATACAGAAAATATTTTCCTTGAAGTCCGTGAAAATAACGTACCGGCAATAAATCTGTACAGGAAATGCGGTTTTGAAAAGTTATCCGTAAGGAAAAATTTTTATACAAATCCTGCTGAAAATGCCGTCGTAATGGTGAAAAATTTAGATATTCATTTTCCCGACAAGACTATTTTAGAAGTGACATTTTTAAATGTTACGGATTTTTACAGTATATCCTTTCAAAACGATAATTATACTATTGTCGGCGGTGATAAGGATATTGAAGGTAATCTTATCGGAATTGCCGACGATGACAAAGTATACTACATAACGACATATGACAAAAAAATTTCCTATATTTCGGTAAATATCCGTACTTTTATAAAACAACTTCTTTTATTTGAAGAATATGCAGATACAAATAATCCGCCAGAAAATTTCAGACGTAAAATTCTCGAATCAGATGCAGATGCTTTTAAAAGTAATGATACATTCTGGTCTGAAATATGCGAAGAACTGGAATACGGAATAATTTAAAAAGGTGATACCATGAAATATTTTATTTATGAAAATCAAAGAAATTCAACCTGTTATCACGAATGGTACAAAGGGCATTTTGACGGAATAAGTTTCTGGAAAAGCGATTCTCTGTTAATATCTGACGATATACATTTTACGCTTGGTCTTGAAGAAATTTTCAGTATGTTTATTCCGGATTATGACCCACTCGGTGAAATAGAAGTTTCAGAAAATCAATGGAATATGATAATGCAAAAAGCCTCCGAAACAGGCGGTCAGATATACGAATGTCTGCAAGAGGCGGATAACTGGGTAAAGGAAACATTTAAAGAATACAATATATTTACAATGATAGGTATGTAAAATACTGAATAATTTAAAATAAAGGTGATTATTATGTTAATACTTGGAATAGAAAGTTCCTGCGACGAAACCGCCGTAAGTGTCGTGAAAGACTGTCGGGAAATAAAATCGTCAGTTATTTCAACACAGATTGAGGAACATAAAAAATATGGTGGTGTCGTACCGGAAATAGCTTCCCGTCGGCATTGCGAAAATATTCTTGACGTCACACGTCAGGCACTCGATACCGCCGGAGTTACCCTCGCTGAACTCGATGCAATAGCGGTTACTTATGCCCCTGGGCTTATCGGAGCGTTACTTGTAGGTGTTAGTTTTGCGAAAGGTCTCGCAATGACTACCGGAAAACCATTAGTACCAGTACATCACATAGCCGGACATATTGCTACAAACTACCTCACACACCCTCAACTCGAACCGCCTTATTTATGCCTTGTCGCAAGTGGTGGACACAGTCATATTATTGAAGTTGTAAGCTATACAAAATTTAAAGTTATCGGACGTACTCGTGATGATGCGGCCGGCGAGTGTTTCGACAAATGTGCGAGGGCTATGGGATTTTCGTACCCTGGGGGCGTACATATTGATAATGCCTCACAAACCGGTGACCCATCAGAATTTAAACTTCCACACCCGAAAGTCGCCGGAAATGAGTTCGATTTCAGTTTCTCCGGACTTAAAACAAATGTTATAAACTTAATCCACAACGCACAACAGAAAAATATTCAGTTGAATTATAATAATCTCTCCGCAAGTATTCAGAAAACTATTGCGGAAATCCTTACCGAAAAAACTCTGAAATCCGCTGAAAGTCTCGGATATAAAAAAATAGCCCTTGCCGGTGGTGTATCGGCAAATTCGGGAGTTCGTGCCATGATGTCCGCTGAATGTCAAAAACGTGGTTTTGATTTCTATATGCCGGAAAAATCGCTCTGCGGTGACAATGGTGCTATGATTGCCTGTCAAGGAAGTTACAATTTTCTTGCCGGAATTACAGCTGACGAAAGTCTTAACGCTATCGCTACTCTTTCTATGGAGGATATATGAAAAATAAATCTAATTGTGAAACTTGTACTAATTATGTCTACGATGAGGACTATGAATGTTATGTCTGTATGGTCAATCTCGACGAGGACGAAATGTACCGTTTCCTACAAGGTACTAATTATGCCTGTCCTTATTACCGTCTTGACGATGAATATGGTGTCGTGAAACATCAGAACTAAAAATATCCCCTGAAGCATTTTTGTTAAACGCTTTAGGGGTATTAATTTAAAGTACCCATTCCTCTACGGCAAACGGATGCATATTTTTATAGAATTTTACAGTAAATTCACACGGATAATAATTTTTTGTACTGAAAGTGATAGTAAATCCCTCTTTCAGTGGTTTCCGAAAATGACCACATTCATACTTACCAACATAAATTCCGCTTATTTCAAAACCTTCGTCAAGTGCTTCCGGATACCACCTGTCATTCTTCAAATTAAAATGTTCTAACCATTTATGTGCATTATCAATACATTTTTTAAGTTCCTTTAAAACCTTGACTGCAAGTTCTATATTATCATCGGTCACTTTATTATCCGTCGATTCAATTAATAGACCTTCCTCTATTCCTGAAGCGTTGATATAAGCATGGTCATTCGTAAAACCAACATTTTCAAAATTTCTGTTTTCCAAAAAACTGATTATTTCAGGCAGACTAAACTCTTTATTAATATCAAACATACAAATAACACCTCTTGATTTTATTCCTCATATATTATCATTCCATTTTCTTTTAACTTCTTTGTAATCCGACACTCCGGAAAAATAATAAATGAATTACTTTCGTGCGAAACATTTTCAAACCACATTCCCATTTCATTATAAAAACATAAATTATCAGGATATTTCCCTTTTCCGAACATATAAATGTCTTTTACGGATAAAATGATTTTTTTTGTAAATTATTACATTAATAAAATCGTTTTTCGTACTCACACCATACGGTTTCAACGTCATTAAGCCAATAATTCAACTCATTTATTATGTAATCATATTCCGGAGCATCACCAAAATATAACGTTAAACTGGAATACTGGTATATCTACATTTTTTCATATTAATCCACCTGCAATTAAAATAAAGCCTGAAAGTCTTAAACTCTCAGGCTCTTGGCTCCCCCTGCCCGGCTCGAACGGGCGACAACTCGGTTAACAGCCGAGTGCTCTACCGACTGAGCTAAGGAGGAATATATGTGCCGGCACTGTTCTACTTTCCCAGGTCGTCGCCAACCAAGTATCATCAACGTTAATGAGCTTAACTTCTGTGTTCGGAATGGGAACAGGTGTGACCTCATCACTATAAGCACCGACTATTTTTTAAAGTGACCCGTACCAGAATCGAACTGGTGTTACCGGCGTGAGAGGCCGGTGTCTTAACCGCTTGACCAACGGGCCATACTTTTTTAGTGCACCATCGGGGACTCGAACCCAGGACCCACTGATTAAGAGTCAGTTGCTCT
>JAAVHK010000097.1 GCA_014799765.1 Ruminococcus sp. | reverse complement strand
TCCGGTTTTTCAGTACCTGAGGGCTTTGAAAAACAATACAGAATCTTTGAAATGTTCGTAATCAGAAAACCTGAAAATCCGGTAATTGTAAGGGAAAATTACGAAAGTATAACAGAATTTTTCAACAGAATATCCAATGACGAAAGTTTTAAACAGCTTGAAGACTTCATAAACAGATACAGCACATCTTTCGATTTCATTGAAAGATTCAGAAAAAAAATCAGTGGTTTCATAAAAGGCATAGAAACATCACGTCAGACAATACTGAAATCAATAACAGGTAAGTCTGGCAACATAATACAGTACGAACCGGCAAGAGAAGCTGTTGAAAAAGTAATGAAAGATTTCCAATCATACATAATGAACGGTATATTACAGCCATCCGCCTCAAGACTTTCCGACATTGACGAACCTGAAGAAAATACTGAAATACTTTCGGAACTTATAGAAAAACTCAATAAATATATAAGTGCGATTGGTATATATACTTATTCTGAAATATATCCGAGTAAAGAAATAAGTGATGACGATTATGACTATTATGAAATAGACCCTCTTGTTACCAGTAACGCAGAACTTTCAGATGTATGTAAAACAATACATTATCTGCCATATATTATGGAGTTTGAAACAAGAAACCGTACTGACTATTACTATAATTCGGGAAATATTGTTGTTTATACTTATTATTGACAGGTGAATAATAATGTCAGCATTTATCAGTAAAATAATTGAATTCCTGCAAAATCTGAAAGAAAGAATATCAGAATTTTTCGGACTTAACACAAGCTGTCAGAATAATCTTCTGCCTTACAATGATTACGAAAATATCACAGACGAAACTGAAGAAAATACAGGTACAGGAGATTTCTATGACCAGAACATTGAAGATATTCCGCTGAATACTGATAACGATAACATAATTACTGAAAATAAGGAAACAGATTTCAGGGAACTATACGAATATTTTATCATTCCGGAAAAAAAATCTGCATTTCCCACTGACAGTCAGAATTTTATACAGTATTATATTGAAAAATTTGAAGATGTATCTGAAATGCAGAATTATATCAATGAACATAATGTTGTGTTCCTGAGTAACATAGGCAGACACCTTGACAGCTATCTTAAACAACTGGGAAAAATAACAGAAAATCTGTCAGAAAACCCTGAATACGAAGAACTTATAAAAAATTTATTTGACTGTATTTCAAAGCATTTTATCAGCAAGACCGCAAGACAGATTTCAGGTCATATTTCCGAAGAAGAATCACAACAATATTGTATTGAATTTCTGGAAATATTCAACCGGTATCTGTCTGATATTGGTATCTATACTTACAACGAATGTATTCAGGGCAGTCCTATGAGCGACGAAGACTACAATTACTACGAAGTTGAGGCATTATATGTAAGCAACGAAAATCTTGACGGTATTGTTAAAAAACTGGAATATCTTCCATACCTGATAAACTATACAGATTATCGTGGGAAAATCTGTAGTCTGTGTCTCAGCGGACAATTAACCGCTTATACGGCAGGTTATTAATAAAAATCATAAAAGGATTGATAATAATATGCTTTATCTTGGAATAGATTACGGCACTTGCAATATAAAAACAGCTCTCTATGACAGCAATCTCAAGCTCAAGTTTCACGGAGTTATAGAGGGTATCAAAAAAATGAATCTTTCAAATGAGCAGGGAAGCGATGTTCTGCCACATATTGCCTATATAGGAAAAGAAAAAATTGTATTAAGTAATCGTCAACAGTCACCACGTTCATATTTTGCCGTCAGCGGAATAAAAAGACATTTCGAGGAAAAAGAATGGAAAACATATGTTCCGACAAGAAACAGAGAGATGTCGGCTATGGAAATAGCAGAGGAAGAATTTAAATGGATTCGTGACAGATTTGTTGAAAATTACGGCGAACCACCTGAAAAAGTAATACTTACTGTTCCGGTATCGTTTTCAGAACTTCAGAAAAAAAGGATAAAAAGTTCAGCAGAAAATGCAGGACTGTCAGTAAGTAACATAGTTACTGAACCTTTCGCAAGTATATTTACACAGTATCAGTTGTTTTCGGAAGAAATTAAAAAAACTTCCCATATACTTGTTTTCGATTTTGGTGGTGGTACTCTTGATATGAGTATTTTTAGAATAACACCGCCGTCTGAAAATGAAAATCTTCCTATTATTGAAACTCTTGCATCAACGGGAATAAACTTCGGCGGAAACAACATCACTGAACTTATACGCAAAAAACTGATTGAAGACCAATACGGTGACAAACTCAACGAGATAATAAACAACCAATTCAGACATGATATTCTTGATGATACAAATATACCCGATTCCGATAAGGCAGTTGACAGCGAAAATTATAACCGTAACTTCAAGGCAATAAGAAATAAAATATTAAATATTCTCGATAAGGATATAAACAGCTTTAAGGAAGAAATCTGTAATGATTCCACCTATGATGACGATTATGAACCACATGATTTTATGCCTGAAAATCTGATGGATTTAGACGATTTAGGTATAACATTGTCTTATACTGAACTTGAGGAAATAATATCATCTTCGGGAATCAATGAAAAAATATGTGAATCTCTGGATAATCTTATAAATCAGGCGGAGATACTCGCAAACAACGTTAAAAAAATAATGCTTATAGGCGGTACGTCAAAAATTCCGTGTTTCAGGAACGTCCTTAAAAATTACTTCAATGACACCATAGCGGAAGAACATAAAAATTTTGAAGAAGAATATCAGGACTTTTTTGACACTTCCGAGAGCGAAGAATGGGACAGCGAACCGTTTGAATTTCTTGACCTCAACAATGACGATAAATTCAATGCGGTGGCACTGGGAGCAACTATTTATCTGCGATATAATAATGACGCTTTCCGGACAAAAAACAGATTATCCTATGAAATAGGCACTCTGCAGGACGGAGAATACAGACGTCTTAAAACATTATCTGACATCTATGGTGAATGGACTATAAGAGCCACGGTAAAACCCGAAAAAACTGATGACGGCAGACTTTGTGTGAAACTGTATCAGGTTTTCAACAGTTCTGAATATGAAGTAATGCCGGAAAATCTTATATATATGGGATATTTTGACCTCGATTCTTCCATTTATTCGGGGGATAAATATTATTCAATGCAAATTATGGTAGACAATAACAGTACTGTATATGGTGAGTTCTATGAACTTCAGAGGGGTATAGATAATGCCAGTCCCATAACAGAACCATTAACTATTACTTTGGAGGTATAAATTTTATGAATTTGAATGAGTACGAAGAACTTAAAAAACGTTCCGAAGAACTGGCTTTTTACGGTCAGCAAATTATCGGAATGTGTCAGGATGATTATAATGAATCTTCCGAGGAAAAGAAACAGCTTGAAAAAAAATCGGAGTTTCTGAAAAAATTCATTACAGAAGCACAGAATCTTTAAATTAAGGAGTGAATCAGATGGACAAAAAACTTCAACAACTCGGCAATATAATAAAAAGTCTTAACGAAGTCAATCAGACATTCTATAACGAAGTCGTAAGACTTAACAAGGAAAACGCCTATCTTGCCGAAGCAAATCAACAGGCACATACCGAAAACAATTCACTCATTGCTGAACTCAAAGCAATGAACGAAAAAAATCAAAGCACTATCGAAGCATTTAATATAATACATAAGGAGACAGAAAACAGAAACAATACTCTTAAAAAAGCACAACAGGAACTGGACAATACCATAAAACAAGCAGTTAATAAAGCAGTTACCGACGAAAGAACAAAAAAAGACAATGAAATAAATCAAATCAGAGCAGGTCATAAGGCTGAAATACAAAAACTTAACGGAACAATCGACAGGCAGACAAATGAAATTCAACGCCTTAACAATGTAAATAATGAATTACAAAAAACTATAGATAAAAATATTGCTACTATTCAGGATAAAGAAAATGCCGTCAATTATTACAAAGACGAAAAGACAAAAGCCGAAAACTTCTATAAAAAAGAAATTAAGGACAAAATAGACCAGAAACAAGAATTGATTAATAAATACGAAAATACTATTAATACACAACAGGAAACAATCACTGAACAGGAAGAAGAAATCGAAAAATATATAGCTAAGATTAAAAAACAGGACGAAGAAATCACAAAATATAAAGCTAAGGAAGTTAAAATCAACATTAATTCCAATCCGACAGAACCCCCACAAACACAAGTTACTGTATATGGACAGCGTACCATATATAGTCAGGAAAAAGGTTTTGTTACCTCGCAAGCCGTAGTTACTCAGTCAACACCTACAACTGAAGAAGATTTAGTGGATAGCATTCGTAGCCAAATTCAAGGTGAATATCAAGACAAAATTGATAAATTAAATGCTGAAATAACAAGATTAACAGAAGCTAATAACACACTTTATGGTACTTCTCAGGAAAACAGAAGTCTTCGTCAAAAGGCTGAAGACGAGTTTAAAATATTAACCAGTCATCTTATTACAGTCGACAAATGGAAAGTACAGGGTATTCAGGAAATTATAGAAGCAGGCAAGAAGAAAAATGCTGAAAATAACTCTCAGGTGACTAATGGTCAGAGTGACAATGGTTATTCAAAAGAGTATACCCCCGATTATTATAATAAATAAAGGAGGCTGAATAATGCCGAATGATAAAATATCAGATTCCGGTGATGCGGAACTTATAGATTCAATCCGTATGCAGATAGAATCCTATCGCAAAAATCAGATTGAAGAACTGCAACAGGAAATTTGTGACCTCAGAGAAGAAATACAAATGTTACAATGTGAATTGAAAGAAAGAATAATTATTACTGGCAAACTGGAAGAGCAGTTAGCCATAAAAACAAAGGAAAATGAACAACTCCGCAAGTGTATTTCAGATATAAAAAAAATAGTTGACAATAAATAAAAGTCAGCATTTAATATATGAACTCGGAAAGGAACAACATATAAAATAATAGTCAAAGGAGAAAAAATAAGATGAAAATCGGAATTGACCTCGGTACTACAAATACCGTTGTATGTTACGAAAACGACATGGGCAACTATGAGTTTATCAGATTCGGTAACTCGGAGATATTGCCATCAGCGGTCTATATCGACGAAAACAACAAGACAATTGTCGGCACAAAGGCACTCACAAAAGGTTCTGCGAAACCGTCAAGGCTTATCAGGTCTGCAAAGAGACATATGTACGATAACAGTTGGAAATATCCTGATTCTGACAGTTTTCTTTCATTTGAAAAAACACTTACTCCGGCTGAAGTCGGTGCGTGTATTCTCAGGGAAGTCAAAAGGGTAATATGCCGACGTTTACTTGACGGCAGTGAAGACGAAGAAATTGAAGCAGTTATAACTGTTCCGGCATATTTTTCATCTACCGCTATCGAAAACACAAAAAAAGCTGCCGAGTTGGCAGGAATGAAAATAATCACTCCTACACCGGACGAAAGTAAACTGCTTCCTGAACCATCTTCGGCTGCCATAGCCTACATAAACGACAATATAAGTACCGATACAGAAATATTTGTCGTTGACTTCGGCGGAGGTACATTTGACTTATCCTATCTCAAGTACAAAAAAGACATAAATCTTTTTGACCCTATAGCTACTGGTGGTAATGACCAGCTTGGCGGTGACGATATTGACAGATGTCTTCTTGAATATTTCAAGAAAGTAATATTTGATGACTATAAAATAGACCTCACCAATAAAGAAACTTCCGGTCTGAGCGATAGTTTCTGGCAGGTAGAGTCAAGACTTCGCAATGAAGCAAAACTTACAAAACATAAACTCAGTGAAATCGACGAGGTTGACGTTTCCATTGACGCACTTTTCAAGGTAAACGGCAGAACTATTTCTTTTGAAACAAGCATAACAAGAGCAGAATTTGAAAAAATCTGTGAAAAAGATATTTTTGCTCCCATGAAAGAAGCTATTATCGGCATGATAAAGAAGAATAAAATAGATATAAGCAGAATATCGAGAGTACTTCTTGTAGGCGGAACTTGTTATATTCCAAAGGTAAGAAAAATAGTTGAGGAAATATTTGACGGAAGAAATGTACTTCCGGCGGACCTCTCAAACGTAGTTGCACTTGGTGCGGCAATAGTGGCAAATGACCCTAATATTAAAGTTGTAAACCGTACCTCATATGACCTTGGCGTTGAAGTATTTGATGAAGAACTTAACAAGTGTGTATTTGATACCATAATTGAAAGAGATATGGAAACACCTTGCAGAAATCACCAGTCTTACTCAACGACAAGAGACTATCAGAAATGCGTTGACATTAATGTATACGAAAGAGGCGGAAATATAGACCCGAATGACAAAGACCTGAATAAATGTACTTTTTATGGTTCGCTTACTTTCGACGACTTCAAAAAGGGCAAGAAAGGTGACCCGAAATTTGATATTGAATTTTATTTCAAATCTGACCGTACCCTTCAGATAAAAGTTACAGATAAGAATACAAATACTTCAATATCAACTGTTCTTGAGAGGTCCAAAAAAAAAGTAATTGAATATAAAAAATCAGCTGTTCCTACTGATTTGTACCTGCTCATTGATACTTCCGGAAGTATGGCATATCCGAAAGAAAATCCGGCAATTGACAATGTCAAGAAAGCAATCGGAAGACTTGTCAATCAGATGGTTGATATGTCCGTACACCGTGTAGGAGTTATAAGTTTTGCAAGTAGCTATAAATCTATATGTAATCTTACACATAGTAAAAATGACATCATAACAGGTGTAAACAAGTTATATGCTTCCGGCGGTACAAACGCTTCAGGGGCATTCAGATTTGCATTGAACTCTGCTGAAACGGTAAAGAAAAGAAAGTCCGTAGTTATCATGCTTACAGACGGCGATTTATTCGACGAAAATGAAACTTTCAGACTGGCAAAGAAAATGAAAGAAAATAATATTACTGTAGTTACAATCGGAGAAGGAAGCGACGTAAACCATAAATTCCTCAGAAGTATATCATCTGTAAGCAGTGACGGAAAAACACATAATTACAGTATTAATACTATGGACGAACTGGGCGATATTTTTCAGGTAATAATAGATGCCCTGATTAAAGTATAAGAAAGGAATTTCAGATTATGCTTGACGTGAATATAAAACTTAATCTCACACAGGAAGAGATTAAAGCAGTACTTGAAAAATGTTCTGTCTTCGTTGACGGTGAAATTACTGTTGATTCCGTTGTTGACACAATTGAAAAAAGCGATTCACCAGGACATGAACTTAAAAATCTTCTTAAAGAAGCGTTCGCTGTAAGTTACGATACAAACAGCGGTGAATACGAAAAAATCCGCCGTGACATCACTAAAAGTATGCTTAACGAAAATCTTGAATATATTAAATCATCGTTTTTCATTGACGGTATAGGTTTCGACGGAACTCCTCTCTATACCGAACCGGAAACAATCGGCATAGAAGAAATTTCCGGTACTGAATATGAAGAGGAATATGAAATAAGTGACAAAACAATAAATATTGAAACAGATACTGACGAATATGACACAGAAGAAATCTATGATGATTTCAATGAAGATGACGTTTCTGAAGAAATTCCGGAAATAATCCCTGAAATAATTCCGTATGAAAATACCACATCATTTGATTTAAGAAAAGTCCCTGTAAACTACGCAGAAGCACAGGAATATGTAAATAAAATCAGCAGTATGATACTTGACGAAAGCAACAGCAACATGATTGAAATCGACTGTAGTATGAATAATATCATATGCCGGAATACAGGAATAAATGTAATTGATGATATTTTTCTGAGAATAACCCTCGGCAACGGCGACGATATATGCGAAGGATTCCTTATTATCGTGAACTATATCAATGAAGCCGTTATACTCGGACGTTTTGTACACAGTCTTAGTGACAGAAATCTTTATTATATCGAAGCCTCCGCAAACAATATAAACTTCGATAAGGTAAACAACGAGTATCAGAATTATAAGGTTATTTTTGCCAACAAGACCATATCAGAATTTTACAGTGCGGAAATTGATTTGAAAATGGATATGTTGCATAATACAGACACCCCTGTATGCATCGACTTCGGTACAAGCAACACAACAGCAGGTATCTTCAGGGATAATAAGATTCATGTTGTAAAGTTCATAGATACCACAACAAACAAACGTACTGTAAGTACATTATGCCCGACCATTGTATATGTAAACCGTATCGGCTCGGTTGACCCGTACACCAATGAAGCATATGATATTGAATATATATTCGGATACGACGCAAAGAAAACACTGATAGATTCTGATTATGACCCTAAGGGTTCTATATTCTTCGAGATTAAACGCTGGATAACATCTACCGAGGAAAAAGAAGAAATAAGTGATGGTTTCAGAACAGGAGTAGTTAAAAGAAAAGACATAATAAAGGCTTATCTTGAATTTATACTCCGGACAGCAAATAATTATTTCAAACTTAATTTCACAACGCTTCATTTTTCAGCACCGGTAAAAATGAAAAATAAGTTTATAAGTTTCATTAAAAGAGATGTATTCACTGAAAGAGATAATTTCCATGTATATTCACCCGAAGATAGTCTTGATGAGGGAATGGCTATTGTATACAGCTATATTTCCGAAAAAATAGAACAGGATGACATGAAAGGAAGTTCCGGCGAGAAAAAGGGCGAAAGTATTATCACTATCGACTGTGGCGGAAGTACAACTGATATTGTAAGCTGTAAGTACAGTTATCAGAAAACACCGTCATCATATAATCTTGAACTTGAAACAAGATTTGAAAAAGGAAATTCCAATTTCGGCGGTAACAATATAACATACAGAATTTTCCAGTTTCTTAAAATCAAACTTGCCGATTATTACAGGGACGGTTCACCCGAAGACTGTCTTTACCCTGATATTTCCAATCTTATCAACGCCAATCAGAATGACATACTGAACAAGATTGACTATGTAATAGAACACAAGAACGATACCAATCATAAAGCCGTCCTTGACATATATGACTGTCTTGACATAAACAGCAAGAAAAGTGAAGAAATACTGCCTACAGATTTCCGTGGCAATTCAAAGTACGCAAATAACAGGAAGTCAAGCCGACAGACAAAAAGAAACTTCTATTATTTATGGCAACTTGCCGAAAAAATCAAGGTTGAATTTTTCGCCCAGAACAATAATATTTCACATAATTTTTCTTCTCCCGACGACAACAGCAAAATCCATGTTGATACAAATAATCTGTACTTCTATATCAGGAATCCCGAAGAAAACGGACCTCTTCTGAAGGCAACAAGGGAAATTGAAAAATTCCGTAATCTGCCCGATATAGAGGTGAATACAAAAGAAATAACCGCTCTTTTAAGACCGGATATATATTTTCTGCTTTCCTCTATATTCAGTTTTGACCAGAATAAATATGACTATATCAAACTTTCGGGACAGTCATGTAAGATAAATCTTTTTCAGGACTTACTGAAAGAATTTATTCCTGGTAAAAAACTCCGTCTCACTGATTATGCAATTTCAATAGAACAGTCAAATAAACTTAAAATGGATTGTCTGTATGGTTGTATAGCGTATCTGAGAGACCGCCTTTACAACCGTACTGCTACTTCAAATATTGAAGTAAGTCAGAATATAATCTATGATGTTGTGCAAGGGGCGGAGAGTATTTTGACCGCCATAACCTTATAACAGGTGCTGATTATCTTAACCCACGCTACAGAACAGCTTTACCCTCAATATACATTGACCAGTATAACGCCTATGGCGGTTGTACTACAATAAGTGTATATAATACTATCGGTACAGGTAAACTTGAAGGTTCATTCTCGTTGCCTATAAACTGTAGTCTCGAAGATGCAACGGAAATAATAATCACAGAAGACGAATATGCAATTTCACCATACGTAAACCTGAAAAGCGAACTGTTAAGACATGGTTACAGTAATATAGGTAATTATTCACTTCTTGACGAAGATATGAATATAACAAATACTTCCGTAATAAATGACCTGCTCTATAATTTAAGGGCTATTGAAGTAAGGGAAAATGAAAAGAAAGTCCTTATATTTGCTATTCCAAATAAGGACGGTTACGGTTATCTGCTTTATCAGATACTAAAAGTAAACGACGGTTTTGAAACACATTACTATAAGACATTCGATAAAATGATTCCGTTTGAATCCTCAAGTCTCGACAAATCATTCTTTGACGGAAAAAACTGTAATGATATAATTATTCCGGAGGATACAAATGTTAAGAAGATATGATATTTCATTCAGTCGTGGAAATATCATCACACAGCATATGCTTGAAACAATGTACAACGCCCCTGTTGATACCATTGAACATCTGCTATGTGATTATTCCGACGGTATTATAAGCGGTATGGACATAAGAATTGATAACGGAGACATTATTGTTACAGCCGGTATCTATAAACTTGACGGCAGATTGTATACTCTCGAAAATGACATTATTTTCAGCACAAGCAAACTATATGACAGTAAAACATATGTATTGGCATTGGTACTGACTTCCGACGGCACACCGGAAATAAACAGAAATAAAAAAGAATACGTTACAGACAATACAATAGATATTGTATGTATGCTGAAGACTGAGTATTTTTCTAATAATGACCGCTTCATTTTATGCGAGTTTCAGGGACGTCCGGTTATGCCTTATGACTGTAACAAGCTACTGAAATCAGTATTCAACATCACAAAGTGCAGATATTCTGTAATAGGTGGATATACTTATCACCCGTTTGTGTTTCGTCTGATACTGAAAAAATTACAGAACAAAACTAACAAACATCCTTTTGACTATGTCATTATGACAGAAATCAACCGTGAAAAAGTCCTTGTGCGTGAAACAATGTCGCAATACATTTACGAAACATTCGGGAAAGATTATCAGATTTCTGACCTTCTCGCTGACTTTATCAGAGCTACAGAAAAACTGCATTTAAAAATAAAAGTTTCAGGAAATATCGAAGAAGAGCAGGCTGAACAGGATATAAACAAAGGACACCCTATTCTTTTACGATGATTTCATGTTGTTCATAGAGTAATGAAAAGGCGGTTGAGTTATGAAATTTTCAGATATTATTGCGGAGTACAGCATAAAACCTCATGAACAGAAAGAACTTAAGGATTTGCTTTACTTCAGACTGAATATAAATATTTCAAAGAATAAAACAGAAGTATCTGCTTCCGACGTAGTCAGAATCAGAAAATATCTTGATAATCAGTATAATAAGGACGTAAAAAAACAAGGAAAATCAGGTAAAACAGGGCATTCCGTCGGGAAGCCCTGCAATACCGGAAAAAAACATAATAACAATGATGTTCCGCATGATTTGAAAAATATAAATCATAAACTTATCAATCTTGGGTCATATCAGAATACAAATAAACTTCTTAACGAATGTATCAAGGAAAAATATATGGTAATCATTGACACCTGCACATTTCTGGAAACTCCGGTTGAAAAGCTGATGGATAATATTCTTGACGATATTTTTTTAAGAGCAAACAGAAAATATGTCATTCCATACATAGTGAAAGCAGAACTTGAATATCATACCACCCATAACAAAGACGAAAGAAAACAGAAGCGTTCAAAATTCTGTGTGAACATGATAAACAAGAAAGAAGAAGCCGGTCTTGCAGATTTACCTTTCAAGGAATCAGACTGGGAGGACAGAAGAAAAAAACCTTTCGCTGATAAAGCTATATATCAGCGTATACAGGATACACTGTATCATGATAAAAATGTTCTTGTAATAACAAGAGACTCAAAACTGAAACGTGCTCTTATAAATCTTACTCACATCGAAGCAATAAGAGTTACCGGAAAAATAATAATAAAAGCTGTTTCGCCTAACGGACATCTGTGCGAGGTGGAGGAACTTATTAAGTGGGATAAAGAAAGAGAAGCTGTAAAGAAAAATACAGTTGCCGAAAAAGTTCCGGAGCAGGCAGAAAAGCCGGAAGTTGCAACATCAATTGAACTTGGCAGACTGATTAAAAGTTACGGACTTACTTATAATCAGGGTATCGAAATATTAAGCAGAAACGGTTATGAGGTATTTGACCCTGAATTAATTATATTCGGTGAAAAACTGAAAAAATTCCGTGAAATTCTCTCAGCGGGACGCAATAAAAAAAAGCCTGAAAAAATCAGGTGAAAATATCTGTGAATAAAAAGCCCCTGTCATAAAGACGGGGTTTTTCTATGATATAACCTGTTTTAAAACATGGGTTGACAAAATTAAGTTCAACCAATAAAATTATAATTCTTAACTTAAATACAATCCATCTGCTTTAATTTATTTATTCAATCTTTTACGAATTTTATACATATGATTTTTAGTAGAACGATTTATGGGTTCTTGACCATTATAAGCGTTATTTGCTCTATATACATATGTAAGGAAATTACCTTTTTCTCCTTTTGCGCCTTTAACAGAATATTTCTCATATAAATTTTTACAAGATATTCTTTTTCCTTTTGGAGAAACAAATTTATTTTTATTAATTGTATGTGCTTTCCGATGCATTCTGTAATAATATTTTGCAATAGTTTTGTCTCTTATTGTAACTTCTTTTCCATTAAATGAAAAGCCAAGAAAATTCAATATATTTTTATCATTATTAATATTTGATTCAAATTCATTATTACAACTTAATATTGTATTATCATAGTATTGAAATAATTTTGTTTTTTCAGGCGATAATTCTACGCCTGGTAATGCTTCTAAATACTTTTTTATCCAGTTATAATGTATATTGAAATTTTCTTTTTTTGCCGGAATAACAATAATAAAATCATCGCTGTATCTCATATAAATACCATTGTGATAATTCACATAATCATGAATTTCTTTATCAGCATCTAACATATAAATATTAGCTAATACAGCACTTATTGCTGAACCTTGTGGTATTCCATATGGTTCAGAATGTGGAATAACATACTGCTTTTTATACTTCCTGAACTGTTTCAACGTCAAGACACTATCTTTTGAATTTAACTTCTTTATATCAGATTTACTATCAGATAACTTATTAAGCATCAACAAATCATATAATTCCCATTTCGAGTATTTTGTTATATTTTTATACACAGCATAATAATCATCGTCCAGTTTATCCACTTCTAATAAATTACAAAGTTGTTTTTTTAAATACTTGTGATTCAGGCTGTCAAAAAAATTGGTAAAATCACCAACCATAATATAACATGACTTTAATTTTCTGATAAAATCAAAAACTGATTTTGAAAAATCAATATTATTCAGTCCAAGGTTATTCCTGTATGCAACAGCAACATTATTAATTCCATCTCTTATAACTCTACTGTTATACTTTTCATTTAACAAAAATGAATAATATTGAAAAATACATCGGTCTAAATGTGCAGAATAGCATATTTCCCGCCTTTTTGAAATCGCACCTTCTGATTTTTTGTATTTTTTAAATATCTGAGTATAATGTATAAAAGGATAGAATCCATGTTTAGCAACCATTTCCGGATTACTTATATAGTTCCATACATCATTAATCATTACTCTCTTATCAAAGTGAGCATATTTTTTATATACTGAATTTTTATTCTTCCACTCTGCTAAAGTCATTTTGTGTCTCCTTCATATGTGAAAATGCCCATTGGCAAGGGGGTAGCATCCAGCACCAACAGGCATAACAAAAACGCAGTATTCAGTTATTAAGTTTTGCACTCATAACTGAGTACCGGCTACCCTTAAATCAATACTTAATTATGTTATAATAATCAAGGAGGGATGTTCTATGAACAATATACTGTGCCATATTCTGATTACAGCTATGGCTATACTGATGCAAGAACTGTCTTGTGTGATTCTGAATATTCTAAATGAAATTCTCACAGAAATTATCGCAGAACACTTGAAAACAATAACCCACCATCATATCAATATATGATGCATTTATATTATAACATACAAATTGATAAATTTCAAGATAATTTATAAAATTTTTCCATTTAATTTA
>JAAVHK010000096.1 GCA_014799765.1 Ruminococcus sp. | reverse complement strand
TGAATCGGGATATATTGAAAAAACTTTAAATTATATCGGAAAAGAACGTGATTTCCTTACAAATGAACTGTCGCGACTGGGCTTTAAGGTTTTTCCGGCAGAAGCAAATTTCATTTTTTTCAGAAGTAATTTTCCGGTCTGGGAAATCCTCAAAAAAGAAAAAATTTTAATCAGAGAATGTGAAAATTATAACGGACTTGATAAAAATTTTTTCCGTATTGCCGTGAGAACTCACGAAGAAAATATTGTGCTGATTTCAGCACTGAGGAGGGCTTTATTTGGCTAAATCGATAATGATTCAGGGTACGATGTCAAACGTCGGAAAAAGCTTTTTTTCGGCGGCATTATGCAGAATTTTCAGACAGGACGGCTATTCCTGTGCACCGTTCAAATCGCAGAATATGGCGTTAAATTCGTACATTACCGCTGACGGTCACGAAATCGGACGTGCTCAGGCAATGCAGGCGGAATCTGCCGGAATACAGCCATCGGTGCTTATGAATCCCATTTTGTTGAAGCCTACTACCGACACCGGTTCACAGGTGATTGTCAACGGCGAACCCGTCGGAAACATGACCGCAAGAGAGTATTTCCGGCGAAAAACAGCCTTTATTCCGGATATAATGAGGGCTTATAACGAACTCGCCGGAAGTCACGATATTATCGTGATTGAAGGGGCTGGAAGTCCTGTCGAGCTGAATTTGAAACAGAACGATATTGTAAATATGGGAATGGCAAAATTTGCCGAATCACCGGTAATTCTCGTCGGTGATATAGACCGTGATGGTATTTTTGCACAGCTAATCGGCACGCTTAATCTCCTTGAATCCGACGAATTTAGTATGATTAAGGGGCTTGTCGTGAACAAGTTTCGGGGTGATAAAACGCTTTTCAACAGCGGTGCGGAAATTCTCAGGCAACGTGCGAATAAGGCGGTTTTAGGCGTTATTCCGTACATTTCCTGCGATATTGAGGACGAGGACAGCCTTTCTGACAAACTGGTTAAAAATTCTTACGGAATTATCAATATTGCGGTTGTGAAACTCCCGAAAATGTCAAATTTCACCGATTTTGACGTGTTTTCACAGTATGACGGCGTATGTATAAATTATATTACAAAATGTCACGAACTCGAAAACGCCGATTTTATCGTGATTCCCGGCACAAAAAGTACGATTTCCGATATGAAATGGTTGCGTGAAAGCGGTATGGAAACTATGATAAAAAAGGCTGTAAACAGCGGAAAATCAGTTTTTGGAATATGTGGTGGCTATCAGATTTTAGGGAAAAAAATTTCTGACCCTGATGGTGTCGAAAACGGCGGAACGATTGCCGGAATGGGTCTTCTTGACTGCGAAACAATTTTCACGCCGGAAAAAATTATGCGACAGATTACCGGCAAATTTGCCGGAATATCGGGATTTTTTGACTGTCTGACCGGTACGGAATTTGAGGGCTATGAAATTCATATGGGCAGGACTGAAAATCATGAAAAAAATCTGACTTCCGTGGGTGGTTCGCAAAAAGGTAACGTTTACGGAAGCTACGTCCACGGAATTTTCGACGGAGTTGTAGCAGAAAAAATTGTAAAAAGACTTTATAAAGAAAAAAATATGACATATTCCGGCGAATGTATTGACCGCCGGACGTACAAAGAGAAACAATTTGACATTCTCGCTGACAGCGTCCGCAATAATATAAATATGGATATGTTATATAAAATAATTGAAAGAGGTATTTGAATAATGGATATTGAATATATCTTACCGGATAAGATAGAAAAAAGAAGTTTTCAGATTATTGAAAATGAACTCGGTGACAGAAAAATTCCCGAAGATGTCAAGCCGATAGTCTTGCGTGCGATTCATACAACCGCCGATTTTGATTATTACGAAAATATGTTCTTTTCTGAAAACGTCGTTGCAAAAGCCCTCGAAACCTTGAAAAAAGGGGCTGTAATCGTCACCGATACGAACATGGCAAAGTCCGGAATTAACCGAAAATCCCTCGAAAAATTGGGTTGTGAAGTATGTTGTTTCATGGCTGATGCCGACGTTGCGGAGCGTGCAAAAATCAACAAAACTACTCGGGCGGTTGCCTCGGTTGATAAGGCGTCAGAACTGAAAAAACCCGTAATTTATGCCGTCGGGAACGCTCCCACCGCCCTGCTTAGATTGTGCGAACACATAGAAAAAAGAACATTTATTCCGGAAATTGTCATAGGTGTGCCGGTTGGTTTTGTGAATGTGATTCAGTCAAAAGAATTGATTATTAAAAGCGGTGTTCCGTGTATCGTTGCAAGAGGACGTAAGGGCGGTAGTAACGTTGCGGCGGCGATTTGTAACGCTTTACTATATATGTGTGAAAAATAATGTGTATTTTTGTACAGAATGTGCATTTTCATTAAAATGCTTGCAATTGTTTCAGAAACATGATACAATAAAAATGTGACGTCACAAAATTTAATAAGTAGACCGGTGCTTCTGTCGCTTTTTGTGGTCAGGAGGTAAAAGGGAAACAGGTGCGAATCCTGTGCGAACTCGTCACTGTAAACGGGGAGTTGGCGACATTTTCGCCGTGGTTTTCACGGTGAAGTCACTGAAATTTTCGGGAAGGCTGTCGTTCAATGTTAATCCGCAAGTCAGGAAACCTGCCGGTATACTGGTACGGAAAATTTTTATTTTCAAAATCACGAGGGCTTGATTGTACTGTTTTAGGCTGTGCTTTTTGTACGGTCTGCTTTGCAATGCTTTCTGCCGTGTGCGGAGGGCTTTTTTTGCAGAATACAACTGCCTTTCTGAAAGAAAGGACTTATTAATGAAAAAATTTAATTTTATACTTTGCCTTGCTATTACAGGGTCTCTCCTGACGGCTTGTGGCGATAATTCCGAAAATTCCACACCGGAATCTTCCGTCACTGAAACTCAGGCAACAACCACAACTGAAAAATCGCTGGAATCACCGGAAGAAGTCGATGACGAAGAAAACTACGAAACCGGTGACGCCTCACTTGATAATATCAGGAATCAGGACGGAATCGGCGATAATGAACTTCTTGTTGTGAGTTTCGGAACGAGTTTCAACGACAGTCGCCGGTTGACAATCGGTGCGATTGAAAACGCTTTGGAATCGGCTTTTCCGGACTTTTCGGTAAGACGTGGATTTACCGCCAACATAATTATTGACCACGTTCAGCGACGTGACGGAATACTTATCGACGACGTGAAAAACGCTCTTGACAGGGCTGTTGAAAACGAGGTCAGAACGCTTGTTGTCCAGCCAACCCACCTCATGAACGGCTTTGAATACAACGATATTGTCGACGAGGTTGCACAGTATTCCGATGCTTTTGAAAAAGTCGTTTTCGGCGAACCGCTCCTCACGAGCGACGACGATTTCAGACGCGTGGAGCAGGCTATTGTCGACTGGACTTCCGATTACGACGACGGAAAAACCGCTATATGTTTCATGGGTCACGGCACGGAGGCGGAATCGAATGGAATTTACCGTAAAATGCAGGATTTGCTGACCGCCGACGGCTATGAAAATTATTTTATCGGTACGGTTGAAGCCGAACCGTCGCTTGAAGACGTCGTGAAATCGGTAAAAAACGGCAGTTACGAACGTGTTGTTTTAGAACCGCTTATGGTTGTCTGCGGTGACCACGCTAATAATGATATGGCAGGTGATGACCCTGATTCATGGAAATCTGTATTTGAGGCGGAGGGCTATGAAGTCGAGTGCATTATGAGAGGGCTCGGCGAAAATGCCGATATTCAGCAGATTTACATTGACCATGCACATACAGCTATTAATTCAATAAATTAAATAAATCCGGCGGAGGAGGAAACTTTCTCCGCTGTTTTTGTGAGGTAATTATGAAAAAATTAATATTTCTACTTTTAATGTTGACGGCTCTTGTCTCGTGCGGTGAGACCGTTGAAAATACGTCAACGGCGGAAAAACAGCCGAAAACCGTCGCTCCCGTTGAAGTCGTCGAAGAGGGCATGACCCCTGTATATGCCGATGCACTCATAGACGGAGTTTATCCGGTGGAAGTAACTTCCAGTTCATCAATGTTCAAAATTACGGCGTGTGACCTTACTGTTGAAAACGGTTCTATGTCGGCAGTAATGACAATGTCGGGAAAGGGCTATAAATGGCTGTTTATGGGCGACGGTAACACCGCCGAAACGTCACCGGAAAGCGATTACATACCATTCACTG
This sequence comes from Ruminococcus sp., assembly GCA_014799765.1. Lineage (GTDB taxonomy): Bacteria > Bacillota > Clostridia > Oscillospirales > Ruminococcaceae > Ruminococcus. Next base: position 6,682 of record JAAVHK010000096.1, on the reverse strand, counting down.
AGGAAGACGGCGTACATAAGTTCACCGTACCTGTCGAGGCTCTCGACAAGGGAATTACCTGCTCGGCGTATAGTGCGAAAAAAGAGACTTGGTATGACCGTACAATTTTGTTCCGTGCGGATTCGTTACCGGCGGAAGCGTTCTTAAATGCCGGAAATACCATAGAATCGCTTGGAATTGCGGACGGCGAATACACCGTTGAAGTCACACTTGAGGGCGGTTCAGGAAAATCCGGAATAAATCCGCATACAGAGTTGACTGTTAAAGACGGTCAGGCGACGGCACGTATTATATGGACAAGCAGTAACTACGATTATATGATTATTGATAATGAAAAATATTATCCAATAGAAGATATTGAAAATTCTGCATTTGATATTCCGGTAAATATATTTGATATGAAGATACCTGTTTCAGCGGATACAACTGCAATGAGTACACCGCATGAAATAAATTATACGCTTTATTTTGATTCCTCGACTATAAAATGATTATGAAATTAATGAAATTTATTTTGATTTTAATTCCGGTCATGATTCTGTGTGCGTGCAGTACGGAAAAAACTTCTGAAAACGAACATTCAGGGACAGAAATTCCGCTTACGTATGCCGAACAGTTTTCAATTTACGAAAATTCCGACGGTACGTATGAAATAAATATCGCTGACGGTCAGAAATTTGTTTTTGTTCCGGACGGTACGGAAAAGTCGGAAAATACTGATATTCCGGTAATTTTTCAGCCGGAAAATATATATGTTTCTGCATCGTCGGCTATGGATTTATTCGACGGCATAGACGCACTCGGAAATGTAAAAATGACCTCTACAAAGCTGAACGACTGGAAACTTCCGGCAGTTGAAAAAGCCCTTGAATCCGGAAATATACAGTATATCGGGAAATATAACGCTCCTGATTACGAAACGCTTATTTCAGACGGTTGTGATTTGGCGGTTGAATCTACTATGATTTATCACAGTCCGGAGACTAAAGAACAACTCGAAAACCTCGGTATTCCGGTAATCGTAGAGAGGTCAAGTTATGAAAGCCACCCTTTAGGACGTTTTGAATGGATTAAACTTTACGGACTTATTACCGGAAATTTTGAAAAGTCAGTTGAATTTTTCGACGATAAGACAAAAATTTTTGAAGAAGTAGTTTCTGAAGAAATATCCGGACAAAAACCGGTTGTGGCGTTTTTCTATATAACCGGAAACGGTTCAGCGAACGTCCGGAAGACCGGCGACTACATTTCAAAGATGATAGAACTTGCCGGAGGAACATATATTTTCACGGCGGAAGACCTCGGTACAGAAGAAAATGCCCTGTCTACAATGAATATGGATATGGAAACTTTTTACGAAAAAGCCCATAACGCCGATATTATCATATATAACAGTACCGTCGACGGCGAACTTGAAAGTATACAACAGCTTACCGAAAAAAATGGTCTGCTGAAAGATTTCAGAGCCGTTCAGACCGGTAATGTATGGTGTACTGGCAGGAATATGTTTCAACAGACTACAGGTATGTGCGATATGATAAAAGATTTTCACCTTATTATAGCCGGAAATAATGAAAATCCCACTTTTCTGAAAAAGCTTGAATAAAAAAACAGGGGGAATGTCCATGAAAAGAAAAGTCCGATATATAACCGGTTTTTCGTTAATTTCTGCCGGACTGGTAATATTGTTTTTCGTAAGTCTCGCCTGCGGAAGCGTTAAATTTTCGCTGTCGGAAATAACAGCAATACTTTGCGGAACAGGCGATACTACAGGAAAAAACATAATATTTCAGATAAGACTTCCACGTGTGACGGCGTCAGTATTACTGGGTGGGGCGTTATCGGTATCGGGATTTCTGTTGCAGACTTTTTTTTCAAATCCGATAGCAAGCCCGTTTGTACTGGGAATATCTTCCGGAGCGAAGCTGGCAACAGCTGTTGTAATGATATTCTGTACCGGACGTGGAATAATACTCGGTTCAGTATCGCTTGTGCTGTCGGCATTTGTGGGGGCGATGTCGGCGACAGGTTTCATACTGGCTCTTTCCGGACGCATAAAAAATATGTCGGTACTGGTTGTATGCGGGGTCATGGTGGGATATATCTGCACGGCGGTGACGGATATAATAATAAATTTTGCGGACGATTCAAATATAATAAATCTCCATAACTGGTCAGTCGGGAGTTTTTCCGGTACGGACTGGGGCGACATAAAAGTTATAGCGATAATAGTGACTGTCTGTGTGATAATGGCATTTCTGCTGTCGAAACCCATGAACGCCTATCAGATGGGCGAGGGATATGCCTTGAATATGGGTGTAAATGTAAAGCTGTTCCGGCTGGAAGTAATATTGTTGTCAAGTATATTATCGGCTTGCGTTACCGCATTTGCAGGTGTTGTATCGTTTGTCGGGATAGCCGTTCCGCATATAGTCAAATCGCTTTTCGGTACGGCGAAACCGATAGTCATAATACCGGCGTGTTTTCTTGGCGGAGGGTGTTTCTGTCTTTTATGTGACCTCATAGCACGTACATTATTTTCGCCTACGGAGCTGGGAATAAGTTCAGTTACAGCGGTATTCGGAGCACCGATAGTCCTGTGGGTAATGCTTGGAAAACGTCGGAGGACTGCGTTATGAGTGTACTTAATACAGAAAAACTTTCTGTCGGATACGGCAGGAAAATAGTTGTAGGAGATATAACCATTGAATTAAGAAAAGGCGAAATTTTAACGCTAATCGGGGCGAACGGTTCAGGAAAATCAACCATTCTGAAAAGTATATTAATGCAGTTGAAGAAGATTTCCGGCAATATATATATAGAAAATAAGAATATGGAAAAAATAAGACTTCCGGAAATTGCAAAAAAAATATCCGCCGTTATGACAGAAAGAATCGCACCGGAGCTGATGACCTGTGGCGAGGTTGTTGAATCCGGACGTTATCCTTATACAAATAATTTAGGTATTCTATCGGCAAAAAAAAAAAAAAAAGTCCGTGAAGCTATGGAACTCGTCGGGGTTGAAGAACTTGCTTTTACATCGTTCAGCCACGTCAGCGACGGTCAGCGACAGAGAATAATGTTAGCAAGGGCAATATGTCAGGATACTGAAATACTTGTCCTTGATGAGCCTACTTCATTTCTTGACATACATCACAAAATAGAATTGCTGAATATTCTACAGAAATTAGTACATGAAAAAAATCTTGCTGTTATAATGTCACTGCACGAACTCGATTTAGCACAGAAAATATCCGACAGAATAATATGTATAAATAATAATATCGCTGAACGTACCGGCACACCTGAGGAAATTTTTTCCGGAAAATATATCGCTGAAATTTACGGTATGAAAGAAGAATCTTTTGATTATACATTCTGTTCCGCCGAACTGGAAAAGCCTTCAGGGAATCCGGAATTATTTGTTATAGCCGGTGGAAGACCGGATATTTACCGCAGACTTCAGCGGAAAAATATTCCGTTTGCGGTGGGAGTTATTCACGAAAATACAACGGAATATCCGGTAGTAAAGGCACTGGCGACTGAAATCATAACTGAAAAACCGTTTGAATCGGTAAGCAACGAGTCCATTGAAAAAGCACTTGAAATCATGAAAAAATGCCGTTCAGTGATAAATAACTGTCAGACATTCGGCACTATGAACAGTAAAAATGCCGTACTTCTTGAAACTGCTGAAAAAACAGGTCTGATAAAAAAACAGGTGGATATTTAATCCCCTGTTTTTTCTTGATTTTTTTATCATTCCGGTGTATAATATTAGTAGTAATAAACGGAAAGGAGCAGGATATAATTGAAAAAAACAAAATTATTTAAAAAACTTATATCGTGTACAATGGTACAGGCATTAATGTTATCTTCAATGGCGATAATGCCGGTTTTGGCGGAAGATTCTTCGGAACAGCTTTATAATATCGTACTTTTTGCACAGTTTGATTCTCTTTCAGAATCTAATTTCATGCGGGAACGCACAGACGATATTATTTCAATGTGTAACGAAAAAGATACGTTTCATTCACTGTCGGGATATATAGATGCAATTTCATACGGACAGACTAATGTTACAAGTTATTTCCCACAGATGCAGAATAATATTATTACTCCGTATGTAATGACATCTGACCTGAATAATTACAGGACTTCTGCACAGATAGCTATGGAAATTATCGAAAATGTAACAGTACCGGATAATATCAGAATGGATGGTAACAATGACGGCATAATTGATAATATCATAGTAGTAGTGGACGGTAAGGCAGATGATATGTCATCTCCGATATGGGCGAGGGCATTTTCATTGAACGGTATGAAGCTGAACGGTTATGACGTAAACAGGGTCAATATTCAGAACAGTAAGCAACTTTTTGAAAATCAGATAACAGGCAGAGAAGGTGTATTATGTCACGAATTTCTGCACTCTCTGGGCTATCCGGATTTGTACCGTAATAACCGTACCGGCACGCCTGTAGGGGCATGGGATATAATGGCATCAGATTCAGTATTCTTGCAGTATCCTAATGCATATCATAGAGCGAAAATTTCAGGCTGGCTTGATTCTGAGGACATTACCAGCTCCGGAAGATATACGATTTATCCGGCATCTTCGGAAAGCGGTAACAGACTTTATTTATTGAAGACACCTCTTTCAGATACTGAATTTTTCGCTGTTGAATATCGTCAGCAGGGTGCGAGGTATTCCGACGAACTGGACGTTAAAATATATGGTACAGGTCTTGTAGTGTATCGTGTGAACACCGAAGCAGACGGCAATTTCAAATCGGATAAAGACGAAATATATGTATTCCGTCCGGAAGAAACTTCGCTTGACGCCGGTGAGGGAAATATTACCCTGTCTGCATACGGTGGTAAAGATTCGCCGGATAATGTCGGCTCTGCCGACTGGAATGCGGATATTACTGATAATGCCCTTGTATATTCCAACGGCACGAACAGCGGAATATATATCCACGACATCACCATGAATGAAGAATCACTGACGTTTTCGGTGGATTTTGCAGACATTTCCGGTGCGGAACTATGGGAAAGTGTTGGTTACGATTCAGGAAACAATAAACCTTATCAGTTGACGACTTCGCAGGACGGTACAGTATATCTGATTTCTTCCGATAACAGCTATGCGGAGTTATACAGACTGGATAACGACAGACTTATAAAAACAGGTAATAAACTTGGTACAGGCGGATATATGGACGTTAACCAGCCGAAAATTATATGTTCCGGCAATACACCGTATGTTATGTATCATGACAGGAATTTTCTGTTGCATATATGCCGATATGACAGACAGTCAGGCGACTGGACGGAAGTTTACAGAACAACGGAAACTGCACAGTATGCCGATATGTCAGCCGACGGAAACAATCTTTATTTTACATATACAACCGGAAATTTTCCGTATTCGTTGCATATGGCGTGTTATGATTCCGTAACGGAAAAGACGGAAATAATCGGTGAAAATATTTCGGAAAACGCCTGTAATATGTCAGTCGGGGTTATGAATCATAGTCCGGTTGTGGCGTATCGTGACATAAGCGACGGTAATAAACCGAAAATGGCGTTATATGAGGATAAAAACTGGAGTATCACAACAATTTCCGATAATGCCTGTAGTACAGTTTCCATGACTTCCGACGGCAATAATTTATTGATAGCACCATCCGGAAGTGAGGGTAAAGTCTATAAATTTTCGGATAAAAAACTTACAGAATATTCTTTACCGGAAAATATTTCTGAAAATATATTCATACAAGTACCAGTGATGATTGACAATAAATTTTACTTAGCGGTAAATACACAGAATCCGGACGAACTGGCGGTTTATAGTTTAAATGATACCGTCTGGAAAATGTCGGGAAATATTTTGTCAAACGATATTGTAAATAGCCTGTCGCTTGCCTGTGGTAATCAGATGTTATATTGTTCATACTATACCGATAACGGTACAGCAGTTATACGGAAATTAAAACTTGATACGTCAGAAAAAAACAACTCACGTAAAGGCGATATAAATTCCGACGGTGAATTTAATATATCAGATATTGTACTGTTGAAAAAATGGCTACTTGGTGTACAGGACGTCAATATTACGGACTGGCAAGCCGGTGACATGGTACAGGACGGTATACTTGATGTATTTGATTTATGTGAAATGCAACGTACATTATTGGAACAGTCGTATAATAATGCACCTGCTCCGGTATCGTCGGCTGAGAGTACAGGGGATATAAATTCTGACGGTAAATTTGATATATCTGATATTGTATTAATGAAAAACTGGTTACTCGGCGTACCGGATACTGATATTATCGACTGGCACGCCGGTGACATGGTACAGGACGGCGTACTTGATGTATTTGATTTATGTGAGATGCAGAAGATGTTATCAGATAAACCGGATAATAATATAATACACGTCACGAACTCCGACGAATTACAGAATGCTCTTGAAAACGCCGGAGCAGGTGACGAAATTGTACTTGCTTCCGGAAATTACGTCTATAAAGGAAAAGTAAGTAAAGGACGTACATTTACAGGTACGGCGGACGGTACGGAAGATAAGCCCATTATATTACGTTCTGAATCACCTGAAAATCCGGCTGTAATTGAGGGTACTACCACAGAAAGTAATTACGGTCTGACCATT
>JAAVHK010000095.1 GCA_014799765.1 Ruminococcus sp. | reverse complement strand
ATTCTTTCCGGTGTGAGTTCACGTCCGAAAAGTAGCATACCGTACAGACACGAAAAACGTTTATTGTTGTCGCTTATAGAAGAACATATTTCCCGACGGACATCTTCGGCAAATGACATGAATTTCCCTCCCGAATCAGCTGAATTTTTTATCTTTGGTTATATCACGGTGATATTTCTGTACTTTATAGTTACCTGAAAGATGTTTCGCCATGAGTTCCGCAAACGTTATTGACCTGTGCTTACCGCCGGTACACCCGAATGCTATTACCAGCTGACTTTTCCCCTCGTGGACGTACAGCGGTATGAGATAGTCTATCAAATCTTTCAGCTTTTCAAATAATATTCTGGACTTTTCAAAACTCATTACGTAATCCCTCACGCACTCATCACAACCGGTATGATTACGGAGACTTTCTATATAATACGGATTAGGCAGACAGCGGACATCAAACACAAGGTCTGATTCTGTGGAAACGCCGTATTTGAATCCGAAAGACATTACTTTTATTATCAGCGAATCGGACGAACTGTTAAGAAACGTTTCCTTAATCTGTTCTTTTAACTGTGATGTGGATATTTCCGAGGTGTCAATATAATAGTCGGCAATTTCACGGAGCTGTGATAACTGCATTCTTTCATAATTTATAGCGTCGTGGAGATTACCGTTGAATTTTTCGTCAAGAGGGTGTCGGCGACGTGTTTCCTTGTAACGCTTTATGAGAATTTCGTCACCGGCTTCAAGAAACAGTACCTTTATATCGAGGTATTCATTTTCTTTCAGCGACTGCCATGAACGGAATATTTCTGTAAACATATCGCCTGTACGTATATCTACCGCAACGGCTATCTTGTCAATATCTGATTTCCGGCATATATCTACAAAACGTGATATTAATTTAGGCGGTATATTGTCAATGCAGTAATAGCCTATATCTTCCATTACGTCCATGACGCATGATTTTCCTGAACCGGACATACCGGTAATAATCAGCAGATTCATATTTTTACCTCCCGAAAACTTTTTTCAATTAACAATTAATAATTATTAATTTATTTAAGTATAATTGGCTCTAATTCCAGTGAATAACCTGTTTTTTCCCTTACAGTCTCCTGAATTTTCCGGCAGAGTGTAAGAACGTCCGAACACGTGGCACCGCCTTTGTTTATTACAAATCCGCTGTGTTTTTCGCTGACCTGTGCACCACCGTAAGTAAGTCCTTTAAGTCCGCACTGTTCTATGAGTAAAGATGCGTAACTGCCCTGCGGTCTCTTGAAAGTACTTCCGGCACTGGCAAATTCAAGCGGTTGTCTGGACTGTCTCTTATTAAGGCATTCCGACATCTTACGGCGTATTTCTTCCGGTTCACCGTCTGTGAGTTCAAACGTTACTGAAGTTATAAGTAAATTTTTTCCGGAAAAAATACTGTGTCGGTATGATAAATCCATTTCAGTACGGTCTATTGTACGTATACTGCCGGTACTGTCTATATATCCGGCAGAAACGATTACATCTGATATTTCCGTACCGTATGCACCGGCATTCATGTATAACGCTCCGCCGACAGTCCCCGGTATGCCGTAAAGATTTTCCATACCCGATAACCCTGCTTTCTGTGCGGACGTACAGACCGTTGAAAGCAACGCTCCCGACTGACAGGTTATTCTGTTTCCGGTGACCGTTATTCCTGAAAAATCGCTTTTCATAAGAATTATAACGCCGTCGAAACCCTCATCAGCCGGTATAACGTTACTGCCGTTACCAAGGACGAAATATTTTATATTCCTGCTCCGGAGATAATTTAAAATCTCCACAGCGGATTCCGGTGAATTCATGCTTATCAATGCCCGACAGTTTCCGCCGGTCCGGAAAGTTACGTAGTTATTCAGCGGACATTCCGGAATGATTTTACATTCCAGTCCTGAACATATTTCAGTGAGTTCATTTATATCTAACATATTGTCTCCTCTTTTGATTATTTATCAGAAAGTTTCGTAATCGTGTATTACTTCCTTTGATTCCGACTGCATACCTAATTTATGAAGTAATTCCGTTGCAGCGTTATAACCCATTTTTTTCTGTCTGTTGTTCATGGCGGCGACTTCAAGTATTACCGCTAAATTACGCCCGGGCTTGACAGGTATCGTCAGGGACGGTACTTTAACGCCCAAAATTGAAACATATTCCGTATCAACACCCATTCTGTCGTACATCTTGCCGGAATCCCACTGTTCCAGCTCAACAACGAGGTCTAATTCTTCGGTCATCTTTACAGCACCGATACCAAACAGACGGCGTGCATTGATAATGCCTATGCCTCTCAGTTCGAGGAAGTGGCGGATATTATCCGGTGAACTGCCTATCAGGCTTATATTTGATACCTTACGTATTTCAACGGCATCATCTGCAACCAGTCTGTGACCTCTCTTTACAAGTTCTATGGCGGTTTCGCTCTTTCCGACACCGCTTTCACCGGTTATGAAGACACCTTCGCCGTAAATTTCAATGAGTACGCCGTGACGGGTTATTCTGGGTGCGAGATTAAGATTTAAAAATGCTATAAGTCCGGACATGAAGTTTGAAGTACTTTCCTTGCTTCTGAGCAGTGGCACTTCGTATTCTTTTGCCAGCTCCAGCATCTCCGCAAAGTATGGGAGTTCACGTGTTATTATGAGTGCCGGTATTCTCTGTGCGAAAAGCAGTTGCAGACGTTCACGGCGTGTTTTTTCGTCTATGGTAGAGAGGTAGGCAAATTCCATTTTGCCGATAATCTGTATACGCTCCGGATTGAAGTATTCATAGAATCCCATAAGCTGTAAGCCTGGTCTGTTTACGTCGTTTTCGTCAATCATGACTTCCTTTGCGTCCTTGTGTATGAAGATTGTTTCAAGTTTAAACTCGTCAATCACTTTCTGAAGTGATACCTTAAAATTTTCAGCCATTAAAAATTTCTCCGTTTCTGTAAAAAAATATTATCCTAAAATAAATGAATTGTAACCTGTTTCCGCCATATCCCAGACGGCACGGAGCAGGTCAGAAGTATTATATGAATTTCCCGATATACGTACAATTACATTAAATCCGGAAATATCTTCGCTGACAAGATACAGCATTTTTGATATGTTTTCCGTGGGTGTGCCGATGAACTCATAGACCGTTTTTCCGGTATTCACGCCGGAAATTATACCGTCAAGATTAATATCGAGGACTATTGTATGTTTTTTATCGGTAACGGAAAGTATATCAGCCTTACCGGAAAGAATGTCAGCGGAATCCACTTCAAGAAACATATCTGAATTATTGGCGGTTATTGTATTGTACAGCATACCGGCAGCAGCAGATAAAGCCGGTACAGGATTTTCAAGGCGGTTATCGTCAAGAAGAATAAGGTCTCTTTCCGTGAAATCCGGAAATTTAATATCACCGCATATTATCTTTTCAAAACCTGCTCCGGAAATTTCCTGTGCTATGAAGTCAACATAATTCATATAAGTTTCCGAATAAGGTGAAGCCCATGTCTTTGAGTTGCCGTCTTTCCATGCCGTGAGGGATTCAGTGTCCATGTAGCCGTAATCCGAGTAAACCGACGGTATTATATTATCTGCGAAAATATCCATATATGCAACCGGTTTATAACCTTCTTTTTTTATTGTACGGGTTATTTCACCGAGAGTTATTCCGGCGGTAACGAGTTCCGGAAATTCAGTCCATTCAGTAGCATACATAATTCTGCCGTCAGCGAGTTTCAGCGGTACTTCAATATATTCTATGTTCTGTTCCTGTGGTATTCTGCTTATAGCGGTTTTAATAGCTTCCGGAGTTGATATTTCGTACTCACTGAGGCGTACACCTCTGTAGGCATCATTTTCGGGGGTTTTTTCATGTAGCATTACAACCGGTTCTTCCGTAACATCTTCTGCCGGTTCAGCGACGGTATTTTCTACAGGTTCTTCGTCGCCTTGCCGGCGGGAATAATCAATCATAGGTCCGGCGACGCTATAGCCGAGTACGCCCACACCGGCAATTAATATTATAGTCAGAACACCTGAAAAGAATTTGCCAAGAGGTGTTTTGCCGTAATAGTTTTTTTCTTTCGTCTTGTAAATCTTTCTTCCCTTGTTTCTGAATTTCATGAAAAAAGCTCCTCTTATGTCCTTAAAATGCTGACTGCTTTTTCCATATCGTCCGCCCTGAAAAGATAGCTTCCTGATACAAGTACATCTGCACCGGCATTTTTTACTATCGGTGCTGTTTTATCATCTATACCGCCGTCTACTTCTATCCGCAAAGAAGCAGGATTATTTCTGTTGCTTTCGGCGTATTCACGTATTTTACGTATCTTTTCTGACATATCCATAAATGCCTGACCGCCGAAACCTGGTTCAACGGTCATGACAAGTATCATGTCAGCGTCATTGATATACGGAAATACAGCTTCCGCCGGTGTATCGGGCTTTATGGCGATACCTATTCCTGCATCTGTCCGGCGTATCGCTTCTATGGTCTCTGCCGTATTGCTTTCGCTTTCAATGTGAAATGTTATATAATCCGCACCGGCAAGGAAAAATTTATCTATATATTTCAGGGGGTCAGTAATCATAAGATGTACGTCAAGGAGCAGGTCTGGTGAAAGTCTGTCTATACTTTCAAGTACCGGTATACCATAGCTTATGTTAGGTACAAATATTCCGTCCATCACGTCAAAATGTATCATGTCAACGCTGTTTTTTTCAAGTTTCCTGATTTCTGATTCAAGATTCAGTAAATCAGCACTCAATATCGACGCCGAAACAAGTTTATTCAAAATTCTATCATTCCTTTTATTTTAGTGTATATCATAATTATATAATATTTCCTGTGTGTCGTCAATATGTTGGATTTGTTTTTTTCTTTTACTCAAATAACAATAAAATTTCTGAAAATTTTTTTAAAAAAACTCTTTACAAACCGGAAATGATATGATATAATATATACACCGTGTCTCAGATGAGGGCGTGTCCCTCAGTTTCACCCTTATCAGAGATACCGGAATATTTTAAAAATGAGGTGCTTTCATGTTACTGAAAGAAGAAAAAACAGCTGTTATCGAAGCTAACAGAACTCACGAAACTGACACCGGTTCACCGGAAGTGCAGATTGCTATTCTCACAAGAAGGATAAATGACCTTACTGCACATCTCAAGGAACACAAGAATGACCACCACTCAAGAAGAGGACTTCTCAAAATGGTTGGTCACAGACGTAACCTTCTTGCTTATCTCAAGAAAAAGGACATCAACAGATACCGTGCTGTTATTGAAAAGCTCGGTCTCCGTAAGTAATTCCATTCAAGGCAGACGGGTATTTTTTTACCCTCTGCCTTTACGTCTCTGAACTCATAAACGGCTTTTAGCATTAAATTGTGATACGGTCATACACTGCTGTGTCAGAATTTTTTGCTAAAGCCGGACATAAATTTTTTAACGGAGGAATTTTCCATGTTTGAAAATTACAGAAAATTTGAAACAACTTACGCCGGAAGACCTCTCATTGTAGAGACCGGCAAAACCTGCGGACTTTCCAACGGTTCATGCTGGGTACGTTACGGCGAAACGGTCGTGATGGCTAACGTAACCGCAAGTGCTAAACCTCGTGAGGGTATCGACTTCTTCCCCCTTTCCGTCGATTATGAAGAACGTCTCTATTCTGTCAGAAAAATACCGGGGTCATTCACAAAAAGAGAGGGTAAACCCTCTGAAAAAGCTATCCTCACTTCACGTTGTGTCGACAGACCTATAAGACCTCTCTTCCCGAAAGATATGCGTAATGACGTTTCCGTAGTTATGACTGTCCTTGCCGTTGAGCCGGACAATTCCCCTGAAATCGCCGGTATGATTGCTACTTCAATAGCTATATCAATTTCCGATATTCCGTGGAATGGTCCTATAGCCGGAATAAACGTCGGTCTCGTGGACGGCGAAATAGTTCTTAATCCCACTCTCGAACAGCGTGCCAAAACTGACCTCACACTTACAGTAGCCGGTACTGCTGAAAAAATAGTCATGATTGAAGCCGGTGCCAATGAAGTCCCTGAAGATACCATGCTTGAAGCCATTATGACAGGTCACGGGGAAATCAAAAAAATGGTTGCGTTCATTGCCGGTATCCGTGAGGAAATCGGCAAGCCTAAATTTACTTTCGAGTCTCAGGAAGTTGACCACGATATGTTTGACGCTATAGAGGAATTTGCCTCAGACCGTGTTAAAACCGCTCTCGATACCGACGACAAAACTGTACGTGATGAGAGACTTGCTCCCATTGTTGACGATATTCACGCTAAATTTGACGAAGTTTACCCCGAACAGATTTCTATGATTGATGAGTGTATCTATAAATTACAGAAAAAAATCGTCCGTGAATGGCTCTATAACGGCAAACGTGTCGACGGAAGAGGCATTGACGAAATAAGACCCCTTTCAGCTGAAGTAGGTCTCCTGCCACGTGTACACGGTTCAGGACTTTTCACACGTGGTCAGACACAGGTGCTTACCGTAGCAACTTTAGGTTCTGTAAGCGATTCCCAGAAAATAGACGGTCTCGACGAAGAAGAATCCAAACGTTATATGCACCAGTATAACTTCCCGTCATATTCAGTCGGCGAAACAAAACCCAGCCGTGGTCCTGGCAGACGTGAAATAGGTCACGGAGCGTTAGCCGAAAGAGCTTTAGTGCCTGTTATACCGTCCGTTGAGGAGTTCCCGTATGCATTCAGACTTGTTTCTGAAGTTCTCTCTTCCAACGGTTCAACTTCACAGGGTTCAATATGCGGTTCAACCCTCGCCCTCATGGACGCAGGTGTACCTATTAAAGCCCCTGTTGCCGGAATATCGTGCGGTCTCATAACTCTCCCCGACAGCGACGACTTCATGACTATGGTTGACATACAAGGGCTTGAAGACTTCTTCGGCGATATGGATTTCAAAGTAGGCGGTACTCACAAGGGCATTACAGCCATTCAGGTTGATATCAAAGTTGACGGTCTCACACCGGCTATAATAAAAGAGGCTTTCGAGAAGACACGCAAGGCACGTATATATATCCTAGACGAGATTATGCTGAAGGCTATCCCTGAACCCCGCAAGACTGTAAGCAGATACGCTCCGAAAATGTTACAGACTAAAATTCCGGTTGACAAAATCCGTGAAGTTATCGGTCAGGGCGGTAAGGTCATTCAGAAAATTTCTGCTGACTGCGAAGTTAAAATTGACATCAGTGACGACGGTAATGTATTTATCAGCGGTATCGACGGCGATAAGGCAAACAAGGCTCTCCAGATTGTCAATACTATCGCCAATGACCCCGAAGTAGGTGCTATCTATAAGGGCAAAGTCGTAAGAATTATGGATTTCGGTGCATTTGTTGAAATCGCCCGCGGTAAAGACGGTCTTGTACACATTTCCAAACTCGACAGACAAAGAGTTGACAAGGTTGAAGATGTAGTTTCAGTAGGCGACGAAATCGTTGTGAAAGTCCTTGAAATAGACAGACAGGGCAGAATAAATCTCTCCCGTAAAGATGCCCTCGCTGATATCGAAGCCAAAAAGAAAAAGAAATAATAATTTATAATTAAAAATGTACCTTATGTATAAATATACATAGGGTACATCTTTTTTCATTAATAATTGTACTTCTGTTTCAGTACCATGTCCTTGACTTTCATGAGGGATGTTATTGTATTCCGTTCATTTTCAGAAAGT
>JAAVHK010000094.1 GCA_014799765.1 Ruminococcus sp. | reverse complement strand
GTTGTCGTTGTGGATGTTGTCGTAGTAGACGTTGTTGTAGATGTTGTCGTTGTGGATGTTGTCGTAGTAGACGTTGTTGTAGTTGTTGTCGTTGTGGATGTTGTCGTTGTAGTTGTAGTTGTGGTTGTTGTAGATGTTGTGGTAGATGTTGTCGTTGTAGAAGTTGTTGTTGTGGATGTTGTGGTATATGTTGTCGTTGTGGAAGTTGTCGTAGTAGACGTTGTTGTAGTTGTTGTTGTTGTAGATGTTGTTATCTTTTCGTCAATCATTTCGATTGTATTATCATCTTTAACCGATTTTCCGTCTTTTCTTGTAACTTTTCCGTCTTCGTCAACTGTAAATACAATCGGTTCTGCCTTTTTATAACCGTCCGGTACTATTGCTTCAACAAGTGTATATTCACCGGCAGGAAGTCCTATCGGGAATGGCTTGTCGCCTGAGTACCACATGAGTTTTGTTGCTGTTGCTGTTGTTACTGTATCGTCAGCTTCTGTTGTACCAGCAGTTGTAGATACGGAAGATAATGTAGAAGTTGATACATCATCGTCAGCCTGAGCTACTACGCCTGCTGAAGTTGATGTTGATGTTGTCTCGTCTGAAGTACCTGTGCCTGTTGTGGAAGCGGTTGTTGTTGTAATTACTGTGAAATAGTCTTTGTATTCATCGCCGAATACAATAGTAGATGTTCCGTCGTTACCTGTAAGTTCAAGTAATGCTCCTGCAAGATAATATGTTGTACTGCTTTCGCTACCAATCTTGACAATATTTACAGTAGCTGTTGTAGTGGTTGTGGTTGTAGTTGTAGTTGTTGAACTCGATTCAGTTGTTTCTGTAGTAGTTTTAATATCTGTCATCTGAATTTTATCAGTTGTAGCAGTTGCAGTTACTACTTTACTGTCTGCGTCAGTTACTACATTACCTTCTTCGTCTTCAACTTCTGTTATAACAGTAATAATGCCTTTGTCGTCAACTGTAAATGTAATGTCTTTTGCTGTTTCATAACCTTCCGGTGCTTTGTCTTCGTGAAGTACATAAGTACCAGCTGGGAGATTGAATACAGCTTCTTTATCGCCTGAAATCCATGCAAGTTTTGTAGCTGTAACAGTTTCTTTTGTCTCGTCTGAAGGTGTATCTGATGTTGATGTTGTCACTTCGTCATCGTCTGCCTGAGGTGCTACGTCTGCTGAAGTGGTTGTAGTAGATGTAGTTGTTGCTGTGGTAGTAGTTTCAGTTGAGGTTGGCTCAGTTGTGGATTCCCCTTCCGAAGAACCTGAAACTGTTGTAGTAGTTGTTGAAGCAGATGTGCCTGTTACAAGATAGCTTACATCAGGTACATTGTCTTCATTGAATACAATCTGATTACCGTCTTTATCTGTACCTTTAAGTGAAAGTTCTGCACCAGTAACACGTGTGCCTGTTTCGTCTACCTTATCAATTCTTACTGTGAATGCTGTAGTTGTGGTTGTTGTGGAAGTTTCTTTTTCTTTGTTAACCATTTTTACACTGGTTTCTGTAATGCCCTCACCTGTAGTAGTAATTTTACCGTCTTTAACTGTAAAATTAATCGGAGTTGCAATTTCATATTTGTCATCTGGAACTTCTGTTTCTTTAAGTGTGTAATTACCGTCCGGAAGATTCTTGAGTGTAAGTGCTTTTCCGTCTGATACCCACTGAATTGCAGTATCTTTATCGTCAGCATCTTTTACAAGTTTTGCCGTTGTATCTTTAATGTTATCCTCTTTAAATTCAATAGGTGTCTTATTTTCGTCATCAGCATTACCTGTGAGAACAAGTGTTGCATCGGCAAGGTCATTACCGTCTGCGTCTACCTTGTTAATTGATATTTCTTTGTCTTCTTCTTTGTTGTCAATCATTTTGATTGTGTTGTTTTCAGCTGGTGTAGTTGTTTCTGTACCGTCTGCATTTTCGGTAACAATAGAAACTTTTCCGTCTTTGTCAACTGTAAATATGATGTCTTCTGCCTGTTCATAGCCGTTCGGTACTACTTCTTCATGAAGTGTGTATGTACCTTCAGGAAGATTCTTGAGTTTAAGTTCTTTACCGTCTGATACCCACTGGATTGCAGTTATGTCTTTACCGTCAAGAGTTATAATTGTCGGATTTTCTGTAACCTCTGATTCGTCATCCTGAGTATCTATTCCGCTATTTTCTGTAGATTCTGTTGTAGATGTAGTTGTTTCTTCAACTGTTGAAATAGCAGGTTCTGTGGTAGTAGTGCTTGTTGCTGAAGATGTTTCTGCATTGCTAACTGTTGTAGTTGTAGATTCTGTTGAATCACCTGTAGCAATATTATCTTTATTAAGTACAATAGCGTTTCCGTCTGCGTCCTCACCTGTGAGAATAAGTGTTGCACCTGCAAGGTCATTACCGTCTGCATCTACCTTGTTGATTGATATTTCTTTGTCTTCAGTTTTCTTGTTGTCAATCATTACGATTGTGTTGTTTGGAACTGCTGTTCCCTTCATTGTAATTTTGCCGTCTGTAACTGTAAAGCTAATCGGGGCAGCAATTTCATATGTGTCGTCCGGAGTTGCTATTTCTGTAAGAGTATAGATACCGTTAGGAAGTCCCTGAAGTTCAAGTGCTGTTTCCTGAGATACCCACTTGATTGCAGAATATGTTCCGTTTGCGTCTTCAGTTATTTTACCGTCTTCATCTGCAGTTGCTTGTGTAAGTTCTGCATTTGTGCCTGCAATGTTATTTTCAGTAAATTCAATAGGTGTTTTATCTGTTGCATTGTTTACGCCTATGAGAAGAAGTGTTGCCTCTGAGAGTGCCTTTGATGTCTCTTCATCATTTTCGTCTTTAACAAGTTCTTGCTTGCTTATCTTTACTAAGAACTTGTCGTATACAGTAACAGTATTCTTGCTGCTATTGACGTTTGTGTTCATAACGCTCTTACCGTCTACTGTGGCACCTGTAATTACACCATTTGCAACTGTAATAGTAATATCTTTTGCTGTTTCGTAGCCGTCTGGTGCTTTGGTTTCCTGAAGTTTATAAGTACCGTTCTTAATATTTGTTATGGACATACGTGTTCCGGAAGTCCATGTGATTGATTTTTTATCATCACTTAATGTCATACCTGCGGAAAGATTGTCTTGAGTTATGTCAAATTCCGCTTCAGTTTCTGTACCGTCTGCATTTTTGGTTATACGAGTAAGTTTAAATTCAGCATTTTTAAGTTCGGTGTCAGTACCGTAAATGTCTTTTTTACTGAATCTAAGTAAAGAATCTTCATCTTTAACGACTACTTCATAAATATCATTACCGCCACCGCCGTTTTCAAGACTGCTGTCAATATGAATGAGTTTTTCTCCGTCTTCAAGTCCTTTGTCATCTTCGCAGGTAACAACACCCTTATTGATTGTAAATTTAACTGTCTTTGCCTTATATCCTGAAGGAGCAGTAACTTCCTTAAGGGTATAATTACCATTCGGGAGGTTTCTTATTTCAATTTCTGAAACATCCGGTATATCTGCTTCAGTTTCATTTTCACCAGGAATACCTCTTGAATTCCATGTGATTATTGTGTTGTCGTCATTGTATGACCAATATTTTTCATCAAATTTAACTATTTTTGTGTTAAATTCAATTTGTTCACCTGAGGTAATGTCTGTAGCTGAAAGTTCAAATATCGCTCTTTCAAGTGGTTTGCCTGTTGAGTCTGTCTTCTTTAATCTGAGTAATCTTCCGTCACGCATTTCAAGAAGTGAATGTTCCTTTTCTGTTCCATTTTCCAATGTTTCTTTTTCAGTAGAAAGAACAAACACTTTGTCTTTTTCTAATGCACCATCTTTAACGTCTTCATTGTTTACATTAACAATCTTACCACCTGCAACTGTAAACGTAATAGGCTCTGCGATTAAATAGCCATTAGGTGCTTTTGTTTCAGTAAGTTTATAAGTTCCGTCCTGGATGTTCTCAATTACAAATGTGTCATTTGAATCGGATATCCATTTCAATTCATTGGCTGTACCGTTTATTGTGTCTGTACCTGATTCAATTGTAAGTAAGAGTTCAGCACCTACAACTTCAACGCCTCGCATATTAATCTTATTGATTTCTATATGAGGGTTTTCGGACCTTTGTTTTCTGTTAGGTAACTTGAATTCAATTGTTGAATCTTCATTCTCGCCCTCGTCGGTAGATGGAATGATATTGATTGAACCAGTCTGAATATCTGTTGCTTCAAGTCTCGGGAATTTACCAAGTTTACCGTTTATTTCAAATGTGCAGATACCATTTTCGTCTACTGTACCTGTTAAAATTTTGTCATTTCCGATATCCAGTGAAAGTTTTGTACCTTCTAAAGACTTGTCGTCAAATTTAATGGTTATATTTCCGACATCAACGGTTGTATTTACAGCAGAAGTTTCAAGACCTTCTACAAAATATTGGATACTTTTAATGTTTACGTTCCAACCTGCTACTTCTATAAAACCATTTTTACCAAATACAGCATTTTCATTTACAGTGTCAAATGTAAATGTGTCATTAGCAGATATATCAAACCAATATTTACCCTCGCCATAATCAAACATGTCTTTGTCGTTAGCATCCTTAAAGTAAAGGGCTCCTTTACCATCCCATAAACCATCACCAGTTTCAACTACAACCTTTGTAATTTTTTTACCTGTACAATCTGCATTGTAGTTAGTACTATTTGATGTATTATAATTGTAATCAACCTTAAAATTATTATTTGATTCATCTATGTCTTTTATAGGCTTCGTCTCTGTAAAGGATTCTACTGGTGTACTTGTTGAAGGAATACCATTTCTTAATGTTCTTGTTATACTGTCAGATATAGTAGTCTTATACTCTGTAGCGTCTCCACTAACTTTATAAGTAATATCATATGATGCACCGTCAGTTGATTCGCCTTCTACCTTGTAGTCTTTTGTTACTGTAAATTTAATCGGTGTTTTCGGTGTTATATACTTATCTTCACCTACTACCGGAGCTTTGGTTTCTACTATACAGTATTCGCCAGGTTCAAGATGTCCGAGTTCAAGAACACCATTTTCGTCTGTAGTGCCTTTGGCTACTGCTACTCTGTCGGTTTTGTCAATGTCTTCAGCTTTGTAAATTTCAAGTTCTGCACCCGGAAGAGTTATTGTGTTATCAGAAGCTGAAACCTTAACAAGTTTTATTTCCTGTGCTTCGTTTACAAATTCCGGAACATCGGCAGTCTGTGGAAGTTGTGTAATTATCATGCTTTCCGCATCATAATAATACAGACCATTCTCAAAGAAACCGCTCTCTGCTGGATTAACATCTGGAATATCTGAAGTAGACCCTTCCTTTTTAACAGATGTAACTGTTCCGCCGTCTAATGTAAGAACATAATTACCGTCTGCTGTTTTAATAGTTCTTGATTCAAGAGTTAATTCATCAGAATCTCCTTTATAAGTATCAGCGAAACTAAACGATTCTATTACCTTGTCGCCAACTGATATTTTAATTTCTACTTCCTCAGGAATTTTTGTACCCTCTACAAGACTTTTGATAGTTGCCTCAAGAGTTATTGTTTTTGTTTCGTCTGTTTTACTATATCCTGCCGGAGCTGATTTTTCTCTTAAGATGTATGTCTTTGTGATTGGCTTATCTAATTCATATGTTGTATTGCCTTCGAAGTCAATAGTTGTAGGAATAGTAATCAGATCGAAAGGTGCTTCACCAGTAGTATCAATTTCTGAAACTACTTCTTCACCATCTACAAGTTCAAGTGTTGCACCTGCAAGAAGATTTATGCCGTCTGTCTTTTTAACAGGAATTACATAACCGGAAGTTGCACCAAGCATTGATTTAGGACCCTGGAATGGTCTGTAACCAAATTCCATACCACCCTTAGCACTCTTTGCAATCAATGCACCTGAAAGATGTCCTTGTTTTGAGTCTACATCAGCATTCGGAGCGAAGATTGTACCTTGGAAAGCTTGTTGATAAGAAATTTTTTCGGCTTCATGGAAGTTATAAAGAATTCTGTCAACTTCTTGGTAGTTATTGAACATACCAGTAACATAAGCACCTTCACCGAAATTATCTTTTATTATTTTGTCTAATTCTTTCTGAAAATTTTCATTATCGTAATCGAAATTACCCTTTAATACTGCATTAACATCTGCAACAGGAACAATTGAGCCATCTGCTTTAACTACAGTGAAAGAACCCTTTGAAATAGCTTTATCATGAATGTAAGTATATCTGTCCTCGCCATCTGGATTAATGTCTATCGCTTTACCAGCTACATTTACAACAATATAAGCATCATCAGGAATACCTTCAAATCTGAAAACCTGTGTATTACTTGCTTTTTTCCATTCTGCTTCAGTAAGGTCAAAATATACTGTTTTTGCACTTGGTGAACCATTGTAAGTGAAGACCGTTTCACCTGTTGGTGTAAAATCCTTAAAATCGCCCTTATATTGTGCAGGGTCCCACTGATTGAAATATGATATTGGAGTAGCATTTGATTTAAATGTTACAGAAGTGTCAGATTTTTGGTTTAGAAGTTTGTCACTGATTCCGCCAAGTGTTTTATCAAAATAGTCAGCAATATTAAAAGCTGTTGAACCTTCATAAAGGTAATCATTAATATTTCCAGACCATCTGTCGCCAGCATTATCAGTAAAATTCTTTGATGGCGTAAAAGAATCTTTATCTTTTACCCAGAATTTTTTTTCAGGATAGCCTTTAGTACCGTCTGCTAAAGTATATTCATTCCATGAAGTCGGAATTAATCCGTTAGCAGTACCATTGACAATAACATTGGCATATCCACTGTTTTTTATCAACTCGTCAAGACTTACATGTCCTGTAAAGTCACCATTTCCTGCCTCATATTCATTGTTACCGGTCTCAGAAATTATGTTACCACCTACAGCAACACGTCCTTCTGCGTCTGAATTGTTCGGGGTAAAATTGTCCCTAAGGAACAAACAGAATTGCGAAGCAATACCAAGAGCATATGATTTTTCATAGTTCTTAATTGTTGATGTAATGTCGCTTCCCCTCAGTTTACTGTCTTTTCCGACAAGCAGTGTAACATCATCAGTTTCACTTTTACCTGATGCACTTGGAATCGTAACAGGTTCCGCTGAAACCGTTGTCGGTGAAAGTCCGGTCATAATACTCATCATCGACATCATAAACGCCGTAATGAAACTTATTGACCGAGTTTTCAGTTTGTTCATATGAATATCTCCCTTCATAAAAAAAATTTTTTTGTGAATACATACCATTCACAATTTTATCACAAAATGATTATAACATTTTAATTCCAAAAAGTCAATACCAGATTATTATATGCGTTTAGAAAATTTCCGTGAATTTTTGTAAAATATGCACAAAAAAGCCCCCGCAAGTACGAGGGCGTAAAGCTTGTGACAGGATTCGAACCTGCGACCTGTTCATTACGAATGAACTGCACTACCGACTGTGCTACACAAGCGTATATTTTATTATAGCATAGTTTTCTGAGTTTGTCAAGGGTATTATAAAAATTCATATATTAAACATATTCAAGGCATAAGATATTTTATTAAATCTGAAAGACTATCCACTATTGCATCTTCAATGATATTTTCGGCATGATATTTCACAACCTGAAACAAAATAACTGCCTCATTGCTGTAATCTTAATTCTGAAAATAATCAGGCTTTGATATAAGTTTTTCGTAATATGATTTATTTTTTTATCAGGTCATTGCCATAATATCTTTTTGATTTTTTCTTTCCGTCTGATTCAATATAATAACAAAACTCTTTTATTTTAAAATGAAATATTATTGTATGTATTTTTCCGGTAATATCAGTATGGTTTAAAGATGATACAATTTCACCATAAACAAAGTCCGGAGCGTTATCTATAAGTCTGATTTTGTTTGCAGATACTTTTACATTACGTACAGGGTTCAGGATAATAGCATTTTCTGAATCAATTTTAAATTCAACTGCTTTCTGAAATAATTCCGGTACAGTAACATCAAGACATACTCCCCACATAACCAAACCTCCTGCTTTTATACTATTATATATTATAAATGAAAAAAAGTCAATTATATATTATAAATGAAAAAAAGTCAATAACAGTATCAGAATATTTCCGGCACAATTTTTTTGTGCATAATGCTGTAAATGTAAAAAGATTCCTGTAAAATACGCCATATTCTATTGACACAATGTTTACTATCTGTTATAATGACCTATAGTATATTTAAAAAGTATAAAGGAGATACCGGCTGTACAAAAAACCGGTGTATAACTCATGACTAACAAAAAAGACCGGTATAAACGATTCATTTCATTCATATCAGCGGTATTTCTGCTATGTATTCTCACAGGACTTTTCGGGCTTATGTGGTACGAATACTACAGCGAAACTATAATACTTCCTTTCTACAGGCGTGGAAACTGGGTACTTATATTCATATACTGCATTCTGACAGCTTTATTTTTCAAGGCATACGGCGGATTCAAATTAGGCTATCTCAAAAAGACAGATATGTTATATTCACAGATAATATCAATGGTATGCATAAATATAATAGCCTATTTCATGATAAGTCTTATAGGACGTGACTTTATGCCATTTCTGCCGGTAGTATATCTCACTTTCACGGATTTCGGAGTTATTGCAATATGGACTGTCTTAAGCGGAAAACTATATTTTCTGCTGTATCCGCCAAGGAAACTGATAATATTATACGGTAGCAGACAGGCAGTTTCGCTCATACTGAAAATGACACAGCGTGTTGACAAGTATATGATTTGCGAATCAATAAGCATTTCCGAACCACCTGAAAAAATACGTGAACTTATTCTCAAATATGAAGGTGTCATTATATGCGATATTCCGGAAATACAACGCAATGAATATTTACGTTTCTGCTTTGAAAAATCAGTCCGTGTGTATATAGTACCGGAAATTTCAGATATTATAATAAGGGGCAGTGAGGATATACGGCTTTTTGATACTCCCCTGCTCCTGTGTCGGAATTACGGTCTGACCGCTGAACAACAGATTCTGAAACGCCTTTTTGATATAATTTTTTCGCTGATTGCAGTCGTAATGCTGTCACCGGTAATGATAGTATCCGCATTTGCCGTCAAACTATGTGACGGCGGAAACGTCTTCTACAAACAGAAACGTCTGACCCGTGACGGCAAGGAATTTTATGTATACAAATTCCGGAGCATGATTGCTGACGCTGAAAAAAACGGTATAAAACTTGCTTCCGAAAATGATGACCGTATAACACCGGTCGGGAAAATATTACGGAAATTCCGTATTGACGAGTTCCCACAGCTTTTCAATATACTGGTTGGCGATATGTCCGTTGTGGGACCTCGTCCGGAACGTCCGGAACTCACGGAAATCTATAAAAAAGATATGCCGGAATTTATTTTCAGACTTAAAGTTAAAGCCGGTCTCACCGGTTACGCACAGGTTACAGGCGTTTACGATACCTCACCGGCGGATAAACTCAAAATGGATTTGATGTATATCGAAAACTATTCGTTCCGTATGGACTTACAGATAATTCTTATGACTATCAAAACTATGTTCTTTCCGGCAAAAAACAATTCAGATATAAATAATGTTTTTCCGGAAGAAGAAAAAAAAGATATATAATATATACTATTATAATATATAAAGACCAAAACAAAAAAAGGAGAACTTCATATGAAAATTACAGCGGTCATAATGGCAGGCGGTAAAGGTGAACGTTTCTGGCCTGAAAGTCGTGAAAATCACCCTAAACAGTTTCTGTCACTCACCGGCGACGGTGAAACCATGATACAGAAAACAGTACGCCGGATAAGTCCGGTAGTTCAGACAGAGGATATTTTTATAGTAACCAATTCCGCTTATAAAAACCTCGTCCGTGAACAGTTGCCGGAAATCCCGCCGGAAAACATTCTTTCTGAACCTTGCGGACGGAATACAGCTCCGTGTATAGCGTTCGCCGGTGCGGTAATCCGGAAAAAATACGGTAATGCCGTAATGCTTGTGTTGCCGTCTGACCACCTCATAAAATACGAAAATATCTTCACCCGTACATTGTGTAATGCCATAGTCAAGGCTACCGAAGACGATAATTTACTTACAATCGGCATTACTCCGACTTACGCCGAAACAGGTTATGGATATATTAACTTCAGTGACGAAGACGGCAATGCCTACAAAGTAGAAAGATTCGTCGAAAAACCTGACCTCAGAACAGCAAAGAAATATCTTTCTTCCGGTAAATATCTTTGGAACAGCGGTATGTTTGTATGGAAAGTTTCCGCTATTATGGACTGTTTTGAAAAATTCATGCCGGAAGTTTTTTCCGGTGTCGAAAAAATCGGAAATGCTTACGGTACACCCGATTTTGAAAACGTCCTTGAAACTGAATATAATAAATTTCCGTCGGAATCTATAGATTTCGGAATCATGGAAAAAGCGGAAAATATTTTCACTATCCCCGTCAGTTTCGGTTGGGATGATGTCGGGAGCTGGCTTGCCGTCGAAAGAATAAACGAAACCGACGACAACAGAAACTTCATTAAAGGCGACGTTATCGCCGAAAACTGTGAACGTACTACTATATATGGCGGTAAACGTCTTGTAGCAGTAGTCGGCATGGAAGATACTGTAATAGTAGATACTGACGATGTTGTACTTGTATGTTCAAAAAACAGTACACAGGATATTAAAAAAATCATATCGAAACTTAAGGAAAATAACCGTACAGAATTTATTTAAAGGAGATTTTATCATGAAAAACGCACTCATTACAGGTATAACTGGTCAGGACGGTTCATATTTAGCTGAACTCTTACTCGAAAAGGGTTATAACGTCTACGGCATATGGAGACGTAAAGCAACAGTGGATTACGGAAATATAGGACATCTCAGAAACAAGGTAAACCTCATTTACGCCGATATGACTGACCCTGTGTCATTGATTTCCGCTATGAAGATTTCACAGGCTGACGAAGTCTACAATCTCGCCGCACAGTCGTTTGTTGCGACAAGCTGGGATACTCCGTTAAGTACCGCTGAAATTGACGCTCTCGGCGTAACGAATATGTTGGAGGCTATCCGCATTGTAAAGCCCGAAGCAAGATTCTATCAGGCATCTACTTCAGAAATGTTCGGACTTGTTCAGGAAATGCCACAGACTGAAAATACACCTTTTTACCCACGCAGTCCGTATGGTGTGGCAAAATTATACGGTCACTGGATTACGAAAAATTACCGTGAAAGTTATGGTATTTACGCCTGCTCCGGAATACTTTTCAATCACGAAAGCGAAAGACGTGGTATTGAATTTGTTACAAGAAAAATAACTAAATCCGCTGTTGAAATAAGTATGGGTCTTAAAGATTGCGTTGAATTAGGCAACCTCGATTCAAAACGTGACTGGGGGCATTCTAAGGATTATGTACGTGCTATGTGGCTTATGTTACAACAGGATAATCCCGACGATTTCGTAATCGCTACCAATGAAACACGTACAGTACGTGAATTTGCCGAACTCGCTTTCAGATACGCCGGTATTGACATAGAATGGCATGGTCACGGTATCGACGAAACAGGCATTGACAAGGCTACAGGAAAAACAGTCGTGAAAGTAAACAGGAAATTTTTCCGTCCGGCTGAAGTGGACGTTTTATTAGGAAATCCCGAAAAAGCTGAAAAAATTCTCGGCTGGAAACGTGAAATTTCGTTCCCTGAACTCGTCGAAAGAATGGTTAAAAACGATATGGACTTGATAAAATCCGGCAGACAATGAGGAAATTTTTAAAATTCTTAAAAAATCAGGTCTTATCAGGAATGCAAACAACAGTCGAAATTATATAAACAATGCCGTGATACAATACACAACAGTATAATCTCCGTCTCAGTGTCAGGGGGATTGCTTGCCTGTATTATATCTGCTTTCACATGGAGGTGATTTTATTTGAATATTTCTTTTGACGCCGTCCCGATAATCGCCGAAAAGATAACCGGTATAGGCTGGTGCGAAATCGGACAAACTCAGGCTATGGCGAAACTTTTTCCGGAAAATAATTACGAATATACTTTCTTTACAAGCGGTAAAAAATCACGTATCGAAAAAGCCGGTAGCTTCGCCGGAAATAATATAAAACTCAATTATTCACGATTTTCGGGATATCTCTACAGGGGAATTTCTGCATTTATTCCTGTACCGTATTCGCTGTTTTTCGGGAAAAATTCTGACATCACGCATTTTTTCAACTATATAGTACCGCCATTCGTACACGGAAAAAAAGTGGTCACAATACATGATATGGTATACAAGGCTTTTCCCGATACCGTAAGGGGACGTACTCGTTTCATGCTTGAAACAGGTCTGAAGAAATCCATGAAAAGAGCCGATATTATTATCACGGATTCTGAATTTTCAGGAACGGAAATTATTAAATATTTTCCGGAATATTCGTCAAAAATACGTGTAGTCCCGTGTGGTGTCGACTGCGAAAAATTCAGACCCTGTGAAAATCCGGAGACTATCCGGAATGTAAAAAAATCCCTCGGCATTGACGGCGATTACTTTCTGTACGTCGGCACTATCGAACCACGGAAAAATTTAACACGTCTCATAAGGGCTTACAGAATTTTCACACGCCACGTACAAAATCCGCCGGAACTCGTTCTTGCCGGTGGTAAGGGCTGGTTATGCGACGATATTTACAGGCTTGTCAGAAAACTCGGTATTGAAAAACAGGTGATTTTTACCGAATACGTACCGGCAGAAAATATGTCGCCGTTGATTTCCGGTGCTATGGCTTTTGTATTTCCGTCGCTGTACGAGGGTTTCGGGATTCCGCCGTTAGAGGCTATGGCTTGTGGCGTACCTGTCCTGACGTCCGGCGAGGCATCACTTCCGGAAGTAACCGGCGATTGTGCCGTGACTTGCGACGCTTATTCCGTAAAAAGCATTGCGGAGGGTCTCTGCAGACTTTACAGAAATCCTGATTTAAGGAAAAATTTAAGCCGTCGTGGTATAGAACGTGCAAAAAATTTCACGTGGGAAAAATCTGCCGAAAAACTTCACGGAATATACAGGGAGATTCTGAATGAAAAGAAAAATTAAAATCCTTGAAGTAAACAAGGCGTATTTCCCACATACCGGCGGTATAGAAACGCTTGTGAAACAGTATTCCGAAGAACTCGGGAAATACAAAAATATTGAAGTCCGTACCCTTGTATGTCGTGACGGTATCGGAAAAACCTGCTCCGAAAATATTAACGGTGTCCGGCTTACACGTGCCGGAAGTTTCGGGACTTATTTTTCGTGTCCGGTGTCGGTGTCATTTCTGAAAATTTTCCGGAAAATGTCCGCAAATGCAGATATAATCCATATACACGTACCGTTTCCGCCGGCTGATTTGGCGTTGTTACTGTCGGGATATAGCGGAAAAGTAATAGTTTCGTGGCACAGCGACGTCGTAAAGCAGAAAAAACTTCTTACTCTTTACAAGCCTTTGATGAAGTATCTTCTCAACCGTGCCGACTGTATTCTTGTTGCCACGGAAGGTCACATAGATGGGTCTGAATTTCTTCCGGAATATCGCCACAAATGCCATGTACTTCCATACGGAATAAATCCGGCAGATTATCTGAACATACAGAAAATACCGTTTCTTACGGAAAAAGCAACTAATCCCGAAAGTATAAAAGTTTTTTTCACCGGAAGACTTGTCTATTATAAGGGCGTGGACGTTCTTATAAATGCGTTCCGGAACGTCAGAAACAACTGCGAATTATTCATAGCCGGTACAGGTATTCTTGAAAGTAAACTCAAAGAAAAAGTACGGAAATACGGTCTGAATGACAGGGTACATTTTTTAGGATTTCTGCCGGATAAACAGTTGAAACAGGCATTCTCCGACTGTGATATATTCGTACTGCCGTCGGTGGAAAGAAGTGAGGCTTTCGGCATAGTACAGTTGGAAGCCATGATTTACGGCAAACCGGTAATAAATACAAATCTGCCGTCGGGCGTACCGTATGTGAGTATCCACGAAACAACCGGTATAACTGTACAGCCATATGATTCACATGAACTTGCGAAAGCAATAAACATACTCCGGAAAAATAAAAATCTCCGTGAAAATTTAGGGAAAAACGGTCAGAAACGTATTCTTGAATACTTCAATGAAAAAAATATTATTCAGGATTTATATAAAATAATTACTGATGAGGTGACTATATGAAAGCATTAATAACAGGCGGTTCGGGATTCGTCGGGGGGTATCTGATACGGGAACTTACAGAATCCGGATGGGAAGTCCATGCAACGCATCTGCCCGACGAAAAAATAAATACCGAATGTTTCCGGCACGTTCTTGACGTTCTCCGGAAAGACGATGTAAAAAATCTTATTGAAGAAGTCAGACCAGACATAATATATCACCTTTCGGCACAGAGTTCCGTGGCTTTATCGTGGAAAAAGCCTCAGCTTACTACGGAAATAAATATAATAGGGTCAATAAACGTCATGGAAGCACTTCCGGACGGTGTGAGACTTATTCTTATTGGTTCAGGCGAGGAATACGGCTTTATACGTGAAAATGCCTGTCCTATAAAGGAAACTGAAAATATAAATCCTGCCAATATATACGCCGTCTCCAAAGCGTGTGCCGGTATGATAGGTAAAATATATCACCGTGCATACGGCAAGGACATTGTTATTGTAAGGGCGTTCAATCATTCCGGAGCAGGTCAGGCGGAAACTTTTGTTATTTCAGATTTCTGCAAGCAGATTGCCGAAATTGAAAACGGATTACGTCAGCCGGAAATATGTACCGGAAATCTTTCGGCAAAAAGAGATTTCACGGACGTAAGAGACATTGTAAGGGCTTACCGGCTTTTAGGTGAAAAGGGTATTTCCGGAAAAACTTACAACGTCGGCAGAGGTAAGGCAGTAAGTATAGAATATATTCTGAATACCGCTATAGGACTTTCGGAAATTCCGATAACTCACCGGACTGACCCTCAACGTATGAGGGCTTCCGATATTCCGGTCATTGAACCTGATATATCAGAAATTTTCCGTGATACCGGCTGGAATGCTGAAATATCCGTCGGGGAAACTATTTCCGAAACTCTCAGTTACTGGCGGAAAAAAATAAATCAGAAAGGATAATTTACAAAGATGTCAGATATAACACTAACTAACGATAATATGAAAACTTTTGACGAAAAAGAAAAAATATCAACTTTCCAGACCGCATCAAGACTGACTGATTTCGGCGAAAAACAGAACAAAGCAAATATTTTACTCGCCACCAATCTTAACGAACTGATGAAAAGAGTATGTTTCCTTGAAGACCAGAATGTACAGCTTACCGACACTTTACGCCGACTTGCCGACAAACAGCTTGAATCAATCAACAGGATAAATGCTGAACATTCAAACGCTATGAAAAATATCGCCGTGGAACTAAAATCACTAAAGGCTGAACTTGACCGTGTGAGACTTTCCACCAAACTTAACAACAGTGCTATCGAACGTCTTAACAATGCCATTTCAATTGCAGAAAACACTATATCAGACCCCTGATAATTATGATTTTTTTGTGTGAATTGTGAAATTTTTCATTTTCGACTTGACTTTATAAAATTTTTGTTATATGATTATTAGGGCAGTAAAAAATATGGCTGTCGGGTATTGTTTCAATATACTTTACAGACTTATTTCTGACAAAATCAACGGAGATTTATGCCATGTGCTGTCTCCGTTTTATTATATCTGAAAGAAGGTGTTATATATGGATATTGCAGAAAAACTTATGGAAGAACTCGAATGCCGTGTAGCATTCACGATACCGATTTTAGGCGGAATACCTGTGCCGGAATCATGCGTGATAACATGGGTGATAATGGCAGTACTTGTCATAGCGTCAATAATATTTGTCCGGAATCTCAAAACCGTCCCGACTGGTGTACAATGTCTTATAGAATCGGGCATTGAATGGATGAATAATTTCTTTCTGGAAATTATCGGCGAAAAGGGAAAGAAATATCTTCCCATTCTTGAAACGTTCCTGATATATATAGGAATGTCAAATATCATAGGACTTTTCGGGTTAAGACCGCCTACGAAAGACTTAGGCGTTACTGCTACTCTCGCACTTTTCGCAATACTGCTTATACAGTTCAGCGGAATAAATGAAAAGGGTCTGAAAGGTTGGTTAAAGAGTTTCAAAGAACCTATGCCGTTGATGTTACCTATGAACATTCTGGAGCTTGTCATAAAACCGCTTTCGTTATGTATGCGACTTTTCGGAAATGTTCTCGGTGCATTCGTTGTAATGGAACTTATCAAGATGATACTTCCTGTAGGTCTGCCGTTGGTATTCAGTTTCTACTTCGATATCTTCGACGGTTGCATACAGGCTTACGTATTTGTATTTTTAACTTCGCTTTTCATGTCTGAGGCTATGGAAAACGAATAAACAAATCTATTTATAAAAAATTTTTTTCGGAGGTAATTTATCATGGGATTAATCGCAATTGGTGCAGGTCTTGCAGTACTCACAGGTATGGGAGCAGGTATTGGTATAGGTATAGCAACTTCAAAGGCTGCTGACGCTATAGCACGTCAGCCGGAGGCAAAGGGCGATATAAACAAGGCACTTCTTTTAGGTTGTGCGCTGGCAGAAGCTACTGCCATTTACGGTTTCGTTATAGCCATTCTGATTATCTTCATACTTAAATAATATTATTATTCCGGAGATAATCACATGAAAGGAGTTGTAACATGGACGCTTTAAAAGGTACTATGCTTGACGTGAATATATGGAATTTCATATGGTCAGCAGTGAATATCATAATATTATTCATACTGCTCCGTATATTCCTTTTCAAGCCCATAACAAAAATAATGAACGAACGCACAAGAACTATTCAGGACAATATCGAAAAGGCAGAAAAATCACGTCAGGAAGCCGAAGAACTTAAAGAACAATACGCCGAAAGTCTCAGCAACGCAAGGGAAGAAGCACAGAAAATCATTATGAAAGCTCACGACGAGGCAGAAACTGAAAAATCAGCTATTCTGAAAAAATCACAGGAAGAAGCCTCTGAAATTATAAGCAATGCCGGAAAAACTATCGAAAATGAACGCCGGAGAATTATTCAACAGGCACAATCTCAGATAGCTGACCTTGCTATTGAAACGGCATCTAAAATTATCGGCGAAAACGTCGACGACGAAAGAAACCGCCGTCTTGTAGATGAATTTCTTTCCGCAGAGGAGGATGACATTTCATGAAAGATAATCAGAAAGATTTCATTAAGGAATTAGTCCGCCTTGACGTACCACAGGAAGACATTGACAAGGTAATAAATATATTCTCTACCTGTCCGGACGTTGCCGACACACTTTCCAATCCGCTTGTTACTCCCGACGAAAAAAGAAATATTGTCAAGAAACTTTTTCCGGAAAACTTAAACAGATTCCTGATGAACGTCGTAAGGGACGGTGCTGTTGACTGTCTGCCGGAAATTTTCGACGAATACAGTAATATTCTTCTTGAAAAGCAAAACAGTATACGTGCAGTTATAAGATACGTAACACCCCTTACGGAAACTCAACAGGCTGATTTGCGTAAATTCATTATGGAAAAATTCGTCAGGGAAGACGTTGCCATTGAATACCGTCATGACCCTGACATTATAGGCGGATTCATTCTTAATGCCGGTGATGTTGAGTATGATAAGAGTTACCGTACAAGCCTTAAAAAAATGAAAGAACATTTTCAGGCAAAGGCTACCGAACTGGCAGAATCGGAAGATACAAAATCCGGCGATATTATATCCGTACTCAAAACAGAAGTAAAAGATTTCACCGCAAAGACCGGTACTACTGAAACGGGCTTCATAACACGTATCGGCGACGGCATAGCACGTATACACGGTATGACCGGTGTAATGTATGGTGAACTCGTCGAATTTGAAAACGGTGTCCGTGGAATTATCCAGAGCCTTGAGGAAAAAACAGTAGGTGCGGTACTTCTCGGACAGGAACACGGTCTGACAGAGGGTTCTTCGGTAATACGTACCGGAAAGCGTGCCGGTGTCGGCGTAAGTGACGAACTTCTCGGACGTGTTGTAGATGCTCTCGGTTCACCTATAGATGGATTAGGTGCTATAAAGGCTGTGGATTACTTCCCTATAGAACGTGAAGCCCCGAGTGTCATAGAAAGAAAATCGGTAAATGTACCTTTACAGACAGGTATTCTTGCTATAGATTCAATGTTCCCTATCGGACGTGGTCAGCGTGAACTTATCATAGGTGACAGACAAACCGGTAAAACTTCAATTGCCATAGATACTATCATAAATCAGAAAGACAAGGACGTTATCTGTATATACGTCGCAATAGGTCAGAAATCGTCTACAGTTGCACAGGTAGTAAATAATCTAAAAAAATACGGTGCTATGGATTATTCTGTAGTAGTATCTGCATCTGCCAGCGAACCCGCACCGTTTCAGTATATCGCACCATATTCGGGTACAGCTATGGCGGAATATTTCATGTCAAAGGGCAAGGATGTTTTAATAGTCTATGACGATTTATCTAAACACGCCGTGGCATACCGTGCAATGTCGCTGTTACTGCACAGACCCCCCGGACGTGAGGCTTTCCCTGGTGACGTATTCTATTTACATTCGAGACTTCTCGAAAGGTCAAGCCGTCTCGACGACGAACACGGTGGCGGTTCACTGACTGCACTTCCGATTATAGAAACTCTTGCCGGTGATATTTCTGCATATATCCCTACAAACGTTATCTCTATAACCGACGGTCAGATATTCCTTGAAAGCGAATTATTCAATTCCGGTCAGAGACCTGCCGTAAACTACGGTCTTTCCGTATCACGTGTAGGCGGTGCGGCACAGACTAAGGCTATGAAAAAATCCGCCGGAAATCTTCGTATAGACCTCGCACAGTTCAAGGAAATGGAAATCTTTACGCAGTTTTCTTCGGAACTCGATAAGGCTACTACTGATTTACTCAATCACGGACGTATGCTCACAGAGTTACTGAAACAGCCTTTATATAAACCGTTACCGCATTATGAACAGGTCATATTGCTATATTCCGCACAACACGGATTTTTCAGGGATATTCCGTTGAAAGAACTGAAAGAACACTGTGCCGAACTCATGAACTATATCCGCAGTTACGGACAGGATATTATTGAGGAACTCGAAAATAAAAAAGTCCTTACTGACGAACTCGCCGAAAGAATAGAGAGAATACTGACGGCTTTCGAGGAATAAGGAGGTATGTTTTTTGGCTAATATCAGGGAAATACGTGAACGTATCGAAAGTATACAGCAGATACTTAAAATCACAAATGCCATGTATCTTATATCTTCCTCTAAACTCAAAAAAGCCCGAAAGTCTCTTGACGCTACTACGCCTTACTTTTCAAAATTACAGTCCACTATAGAAAGTATTCTGGAGCATACACCGCATACAAGACAATTCTATTTTGACAAACGTCAGGGAATTTCCGACGACAAGCGAAAAAAAGGTTATATAGTAATCACAGCCGATAAAGGTCTGTGTGGTAGCTATAATCATAATATTCTGCGATATACCGAACAGAAACTATCCGAAACAAAATATATTGATAACTGCTATCTGTTCGTAATGGGACACGTCGGAAGAATGTACTTTCAGAACCGTATGAAACGTGATAAAATGGCTTACGTAGACGGAGAATTTCTGTATACTACACAGAATCCCACACTGTATCGGGCAAGGGAAATAGCTGAACTTGTTCTCGAAAAATTCGAGAAAAAAGAACTCGACGAAGTATATTTAATCTATACACAGATGACTAATTCAAGCCAGTTTGAAGTAAAAACTGTACAGCTTTTACCGTTCAGCAGAAGACATTTAGGTAAGGCAAATGACGGTACTATGAAAAAACTTCCGAAGGCTTCTTTTGTACCGTCACCGGAAGAAGTTATGGCTTATCTTATTCCTAACTTCGCAAAGGGTATAATTTACGGTGCAATGGTAGAGGCTTTCTGTTGCGAACAGCAGGCACGTATGACCGCTATGGATTCCGCTACAAAAAGTGCAAAGGATATAATCAAAGAACTTTCGCTGTTATACAACCGTGCAAGACAGGCATCTATTACACAAGAAATAACCGAAGTATGTGGCGGTGCGTCTGCTATGGAGGAATAATATTATCATGGAAAATATTTTTGATATGATTGAAAGGTTATGCCACGACGGCGTGGAACAAAAAAAACTTGAAGAAATTGCCACTATCAACAGGGGTGGTAACTTTCAGAAGAAACATTTTTGTGAAATCGGTATACCTTGTATACATTATGGGGAAATTTACACTAAATACGGACTTTTTGCAGATAAAACATTTTCTTTTATTGATTCAGAAACTGCAAAAAAACAGAAATATGCTTCTAAAAATGATATAATAATGGCTGTAACAAGTGAAAATATTGAAGATGTATGTAAGTGTGTGGCGTGGCTCGGAGAAGAAAAAATAGCAGTAAGCGGACATACCGCTATAATACATCATAATCAGAACGCAAAATATTTAATATATTTTTTTTATTCAAGTATATTTCAAAAGCAAAAAATTAAAATTGCACATGGTACAAAAGTTATAGAAGTTACTCCTAATGACCTTAATGAAATAGTTATACCTGTCCCACCGATTGAAATTCAAGAAAAAATCGTTAATATGCTTGATAATTTTATAGAACTGTCAGAACTTTTAAAACGTGAATCTGAATTAAGACAAAAACAATATGATTATTACCGTGAAAAAATATATTCCAATTTAAAAGGAGTGAAGAAATAAGAAAAATGGATAAAGGCAGAATAACACAAGTCACCGGACCTGTAATAGATGTTGAGTTTCCGGCTGGAAAACTCCCTATGATTCGTGATGCTCTCACCGTGGAAGTCGATGGCAAAAAGCGTGTAATGGAAGTCGCTCAGCATATGGGAAATCATATAGTACGCTGTATCATGCTGGCGACAAGTGAGGGACTTAGTAAAAATATGGAAGTCACTTCCACAGGAGCGTGTATAAAAGTACCGGTAGGCGAAAAGACACTCGGCAGAATGTTCAATGTTTTAGGCGAACCTATCGACAAAAAAGGCGATACCGGTGCATCTGAATACTGGGAAATCCACAGAAAAGCCCCTACATTTCAGGAACAAAGTCCTGTAGTTGAGATTCTCGAAACCGGTATAAAAGTCATAGACCTCATAGCACCTTACGCAAAGGGCGGTAAAATAGGACTTTTCGGCGGAGCAGGTGTAGGAAAAACAGTACTCATTCAGGAACTTATACGCAATATCGCTACTGAACACGGCGGATACTCTATTTTTACCGGCGTAGGTGAACGTTCACGAGAGGGTAACGATTTATGGAACGAAATGCAGGAATCGGGCGTTATAAGCAAGACCGCTCTTGTATTCGGACAGATGAATGAACCCCCTGGTTCTCGTATGAGAGTAGCTCAGACAGGACTTACTATGGCGGAGTACTTCCGTGACCGTGAACACAAAGACGTACTTTTATTTATAGACAATATTTTCAGATATGTTCAGGCAGGTTCGGAAGTATCGGCACTTCTCGGACGTATGCCGTCAGCGGTAGGCTATCAGCCTACACTTGCTACGGAAGTCGGCGAACTTCAGGAGCGTATAACCTCGACGAAAAACGGCTCTATAACGTCTGTACAGGCGGTATACGTTCCGGCAGATGACCTCACAGACCCTGCACCTGCTATAACTTTCGCACACCTCGACGCTACTACTGTACTTTCAAGAAAAATAGTCGAACAGGGTATATATCCGGCTGTTGACCCTCTTGAATCAAATTCACGTATTCTTGAACCGGAAATTGTCGGCGAGGAACATTATTCCGTTGCGAGACGTACTCAGGAATTACTACAGAAATACAAGGAATTACAGGATATTATAGGTATACTCGGTATGGAAGAACTCGACGAATCCGACAAACTCGCCGTATATCGTGCAAGAAAAATACAGAAATTCCTGTCTCAGCCGTTCAATGTTGCGGAGAATTTCACCGGATTAAAGGGTAAATATGTACCGCTGAAAGATACGATAGAGGGCTTCAATGCGATTATAAACGGCGATATGGATAAATACCCTGAATCCGCTTTCCTTATGGCTGGTACTATAGACGACGTTATAGCAAAAGCTAAGGAAATCGACGAATAAAAGGAGGTTCGTATGGCTAAGACGTTTCACCTTGAAATAATCGCTACGGACAGGGTTTTCTATACCGGCAACTGCGAACACCTCGTAATAACCGCTATTGACGGTCTGATAGGTATAATGTACGGTCACGAACCGCTTGTAACGTCGCTTCCTACCGGTGAACTGAAGTACATGGTAGACGGTCAATGGCATTATGCAGCTATTTCAGAGGGTTTTATACAGGTTATGCCGGAATCTTCAATAATACTTGCCGATTCCTGTGAGCTTCCGGAAGAAATAGACATCAAACGTGCAGAAGAAGCCCGTATCCGTGCCGAAGAAAAGTTAAAACAGAAACAAAGTATCATGGAATACTACCATACAAAGACCGCTTTAAACCGTGCTATGAACAGACTGAAAATATCTCAGAAACATTTTAAATAATTTATAATTAATAATTAATAATTATGAATTACTAAAAAATTTTCATATACTACTTGACTTTTTACAGATTATATAGTAAAATAATATTAATTGTCATACAGGCAGACAAATTTATATTTTCAGGAGGCATGACCGTGAAAAAAATCGGAAAATCCAATTTCTTCATTGTCGTTGCTTTAATCACGCTGTTTGCGTTTTCGGCGGTAATCGGACTTGATTACATTTACGGCGATAACACAACAACCGTTATCAAGGGCGTTAATGATATTCGTCTTGGTATCGACATCAAAGGCGGTGTTGATGTAACTTTCGCTCCGGCAGAAGGTGCGGAAGCTACTCCGGAACAGTTAAAAGCCGCCACGGCTATTATCGATACCCGATTATCTTCACTCGGTATAACGGACAGCGAAGTTTACAGCGACGAAAAAAGCGACCGAATTATTGTACGTTTCCCTTGGCAAGCCGGTGAGAGCGATTTTGACCCCTCGGCATCTGTAAAGGAACTCGGTGAAATGGCAATACTTACATTCCGCAAAGGTACGGACAGTATCACAGACGACGACGGAAATGTAATCCCTACCGGTGAAATCGTCCTTGAGGGTGCGGATATTGCAGAGGCAAAAGCCGTATACCGTGCTAATGACGATTCCGGAACATACGAAAACTTAATTGAACTTAATCTCAATTCGTCAGGTACGGAAAAATTCGCCGAAGCTACCGCCGAACTCGCCGGAACTGGTACGCCTATTTCCATATGGATGGACAATACTATGATTTCCTATCCTACTGTAAACAGTGCTATCACTGACGGCAGTGCGGTAATTACCGGTAACTTCACCGACGAATCCGCAAATAAACTGGCAAATCAGATTAATTCGGGTTCATTACCGTTCAAACTCGAAACAACCAGTTTCAAGACCATTGACCCCACTATGGGTGAGGGTTCTCTTGACGCTATATTACTTGCTTCACTTATTGCATTTATATTTATCGCAGTATACATGATAGTACTTTATAAGCTCCCTGGTTTTGTAGCGGTAATAGCACTGTGCGGACAGATTGCCGGAAGTATCGCCGTTGTATCGGGCTGGTTTGGATTCATGCCAGGGTCTACGCTTACAATCCCTGGTATTGCCGGTATAATCCTTGCGGTTGGTATGGGTGTTGACGCTAACATCATTACCGGCGAACGTATCAAGGAAGAAATACAGTCCGGAAAATCTCTCGATTCAGCTATAAAAGTAGCGTACAAAAGGGCATTTTCGGCTATCCTCGACGGTAACATTACTAACGTAATAATAGCAGTCATACTTATGGGAGCTTTCGGCGTTCCGACAAGTTTCTTCTCAAAGATTCTCAACAAGACCATTTTCTTCATGTTCGGTGCAACCGCTGAGGGTGTTGTTTACTCTTTCGGAATAACTCTTCTTGCCGGTGTTGTACTTAACTTCATTATGGGTGTATTTCTTTCAAGAGTTATGGTTACATCGCTTTCAAAGTTCAAATGTTTCCAGAACAAGAAACTCTACGGCTATAAGGAAAACGCCAAAAAATCAAAGACTTACGATTTCTGTAGCAAGAAAAAAATGATACTCGGAATACTTATCGGCGTGGTTGTGGTATTCGCTGGTGGTATGATTATAAGAGGCGGTGCAAACTTTGCTCTTGAGTTCAGTGGCGGTACTATGATTACTTACGACTATACCGGCGAAATTGATACAAATCAGGCTGAAAAAATAGTCGGCGATATTGTAAATGTACCGGTAAGTGTACGTAAGGGCGAAAGTATAGATTCCGGCGGAAAACAGATTATAGTATCATTTACTTCCGAACAGGGTCTTAACGTCGACAGACAGGTTGAAATGACCGAAGCATTACAGACTGAATTTCCGGACAGTAATATTTCGCTGTTCGATTCAACAGATGTAAGCCCGTCTTCCGGACGTGAATTTCTTCTGAAATGTCTTATCGCCGTAATATTTGCGGCAATTATAGTAATCATCTATATTGCAGTAAGATTCCGTCATATAGGTGGCTGGTCAGCCGGTGTATGTTCAGTACTGGCACTTCTGCACGATTTACTCGTAGCAATTGCAATATCCGTTATTTTAGGATTCGAGTTCAATTCAAATACGGTTGCGGTAATCCTCACGATTTTAGGCTATTCAATCAACAACACAATCGTTATTTATGACCGTATCCGTGAAAATCAGAAACTCATGCCGAAAGCTACTCTCAATGAACTAATCAATGCAGGCTGTTCGCAGTCCATGACACGTTCAATACGTACTTCAATAACTACCATTGCAACCATGCTTATTGTAACAATAGTCGTTGCGGTAAGCGGTTACAGTTCATTACTTACATTCTCCGTACCGCTTATGTTCGGACTTATTTCAGGTACTTACTCTTCACTTTTCGTAGCTCCTGTAACATGGTCATGGTGGAAATCCCGTGAAGCTAAAAAATCAAAATAATATAAGAAGAGCTGTCCGTAAAGGGCAGTTCTTTTTTGCGTTTCGCTTGTAAATTCCGGAAACTTATGATATAATTATAATATAAAAAAAAAGGAGTGATTTTTTTATGCCGACACCTCACAATAACGCAGAAATCGGAGACATAGCACCGGTAGTAATAATGCCTGGTGACCCTCTCAGAGCAAAATTCATAGCAGAAAACTATCTTGAAAAACCTGTCTGCTATAACGAAGTCCGTGGTATGTACGGATATACCGGCACTTACAAAG
This sequence comes from Ruminococcus sp., assembly GCA_014799765.1. Taxonomy (GTDB): domain Bacteria; phylum Bacillota; class Clostridia; order Oscillospirales; family Ruminococcaceae; genus Ruminococcus. The sequence continues at coordinate 1,358 of JAAVHK010000094.1, read as the reverse complement.
GTAAAAGAATTTCCGTACAGGGTAGCGGTATGGGTATACCGTCCATGGCGATATACTCGTGGGAACTCTTCAACTTATACGACGTACAGACAATCATAAGAACAGGTACAGCCGGAGCAATCGCCGATAACGTAAACTTAAGGGATATTATAATCGCCATGAGTGCAAGCACAAATTCCGCATACGCCACACAATATAATCTCTCCGGTACGTATGCCCCTACTGCCTCGTGGAAACCTCTTTCGGAAGCGGTCAGGATTACGGAAAATAAAAATATACCGTATCACGTCGGGAATATCTTTTCAAGCGATACTTTCTATGATGATAATTCCGAAAGTCTCAGGCAATGGCAGAAAATGGGCGTACTCGGTATAGAAATGGAAACCGCCGGACTTTACATGAACGCCTCACGAACCGGAAAAAATGCATTATGTATACTGACTGTTTCGGACTGTCCTTTAAAGAATCTCTCAACAACCGCCGAGGAAAGACAGTCAGGTTTCCGTACCATGATGGAAATAGCCCTTGAAACTGCTGTTAATTTGTAATTGATTTAATATTATTTTTTCTTTTTATTTTTATTATATTTATTATAATTACTATATAATATCTTATTTATTTTTTTATATAGAACTGCAAATCCAGGAACTATTGTCTGAATAGAATCATATAAATTATCAGTTACTGATTTTTCGATACTTTTTATAGCATTATCTATTCTGATAACAGAATTTTTCTCATGCATATCAAGTCTTTCATTTAAAGCATTAATTTCATTGACAAGTCTTTGTATTAATTCATCATTTGAAAATTCAGGTATATTTCTTGTTCTGAAATAATTATCAACAAGAAATTCATAAACCTCCCATGCCTTGTCAGTGTTGAGGCTCTTTGCGTGATGTAATGCACCTCTTTCCGTCCAAAGATAAAGAACTTTGACCCTGATTGACGATTCCTCAAATTGAGGATTCGTCTTAAACTTTTTGAGTGCTTCACCGGTGAGGCGGTAGAAATGTACACCCTCTATGTAGCGGTCTTTGTTACGATTGAAATTTTGTGAAATAATCTTTTCTGTTGTGTCGTAAGCCTCTGCAAGCTGTGCAGTAGTAAGTACACGCTGTCCCATGTACTCTTTTACTTTGATTTGTACGCCATTAATTAATTCATACATGATTAATTATTCCTTTCATAAAAAATATTTGCAAATTACAATTATTTACACAGTATAAGGTTAAAAGAAAAAAAATTTTGCCATGCCTCAAAAAGACTTGACAAACCTGAAATCTTATGATATAATAAAACAGTCATAAGACAGACGAAGCCTTTTGTTGTGTTTAATTGTAACCACCAATTACATT
>JAAVHK010000093.1 GCA_014799765.1 Ruminococcus sp. | reverse complement strand
ACATCAGTACCTGTCATAGGTACTGTGACTGCCGGTACACCCATAACAGCCATAGAGGATATAACAGGATACGTCGGTTTTGAAGCTCCGGAGATAAACCCTAACGAACTTTTCGCCCTCAGAATACGTGGTGAAAGTATGATAAAAGCCGGTATATTTGACGGCGATATTGTCATAGTCCATAAGACAACCTATGCAGAAAACGGTGATATTGTCGTTGCACTTGTGAATCACGAGGAGGCAACTGTCAAGAAATTTTACAAGGAAAAAAATAAATTCCGACTTCAACCCGAAAACGATACAATGAAAGCGATTGTTCTTGACGAAGTGGAAATACTCGGAAAAGTTATCGGTCTGAAACGTCACTATTAATTTTTTCCGGAAAAGTATTCCAAAATGTCGCAAAATGTTGTATAATGTATTATGAAAATTCTAACAGAAAGGAAAATCCCCTTAAAATGCTTAATGATGTAAAAGTAATCATATGTGGCAAGGAGTATAAACTAAAAACCTCCGAATCACCTAACTATGTTTTCGCACTTGCAAGAGCTCTGGAAGCCAAAATAAACGCTACTCTCAATTCCAAAAGCGGTTCTTCACCTTACGACGCTGCCATAATGGTAGCATTAAGTCTCCCTGATGACCTCAACAAAGCCAATCAGCATCTTGATAACATACGCAATCAGACCAAAGAATACGTAGACGAAGCCGGAAAATCCCGCATTGAACTTGATTCCGCACTGAAAGAAATAGAAGTCCTCAAGTCAAAAAATGCACAGCTCGAAAACGCCATGAAACTCAGACAGCTTGGTGACAAACTCTGATGAAAAATATTGAAATCCTCGCACCTGCCGGAAGTATCGAAACTTTAAAAACAGCTCTGCGTTCCGGAGCAGGTGCAGTATACGTCGGCGGTCAGCGTTTTTCAGCCCGTAATAATGCGGTAAATTTCAGTAACGAAGATTTGATTACTGCCGTCAGGGAGTGTCACAGATACGGTGCAAAATTATATCTTGCTGTGAATACCATTATTTCCGACGAAGAAACAGATGATTTCTGTGAATACATAAAATTTTCCGCACAAGCCGGTACAGACGCATATATAGTACAGGATTTCGGTTGTGCGGAACTCATAAGAAAATGCGTTCCGGACGCTGTACTTCATGCATCTACACAGATGTCAGTACATACCGCAACCGGTGCGGAGCTGTTAAAAAAACTCGGCTGGAAAAGAGTAGTACCGGCTCGGGAACTCAACCGGCAGACTATCGAAAAAATAACTCATACCGGTATTGAAACGGAAATTTTTGTACATGGTGCTTTATGTATGTCTGTATCCGGACAGTGTTATATGTCGGCGGTAATGGGTTCACGCTCCGCAAACAGAGGTTGTTGCGGACAGGCTTGCAGATTACCATTCACGGCAACAGGAAACAGAAATTTTTCCGCACTGTCGCTGAAAGATTTGTCGCTGATTCCGTGTATAAAAAATCTGCCGGAAGTCGATTCCCTGAAAATAGAGGGCAGAATGAAACGTCCTGAATACGTCGCTTCGGCTGTACACGAACTCCGTAAAGCCCTTGACGGTCAGAAACCTGATATGAATTTCCTTAAGGGAATTTTTTCAAGAAGCGGTTTCACGGACGGTTATTTCACAGAAAAACGTGAAAATATGTTCGGTATACGTGAAAAGGAAGATGTTGTTTCCGCACGTGAACTTATTCCGGAAGTACATAAAATATACAGGCACGAACCGAAAATATATAATATAAATTTCCATGTACTTATTAAAAAAGATATTCCGGTTGAAATAACCGCTGAATGTAACGATATTACGGTAAAAGTTACCGGAGACGTACCGGAAAAAGCCGTAAACCGTCCTACTGACAGGGAATCTCTTGAAAAACAGCTATCCAAATTAGGCGATACAGTTTTCAGTATGGGAAATATTTCCGCCGATATTGAAGACGGTCTTATAGTACCCGCCGGAAAATTAAACGCACTCCGTCGTGAGATAACCGGCAAACTTACTGAAATGATTATTTCCGGAAACACTCCGCATAAAACCTTGACGGACTATAAACCGGTATTTCCTGAAAAACCTGCTCCGGTTGATAGAATTAAAATCCGGACTTTCTGTACAAACATTCAACAGGCAGAAACAGCCCTGAATAAGTCTGAATATATAATACTTGATTCTGCTTTAAGTATTTCCGAAACTGCTTTATCTTCCCTTGCGGAATACAGGGAAAAAATAATACTTTCACCGCCACGATTCATAGCAGACGAGGAAAAAATTATTTCCGGACTTAAAAACATTCGGGAAAAATACGGTTTTGAACATCTTATGTGCCATACTCCCGACTGCATAGCCATAGGAAAAAAACTCGGTTTCAGACTGCACGGAAATTTCACACTGAATATTTTTAACTCTTTCAGTGCTGAATATATGAAAACTCTTGGTCTTGATGATTGTATCATATCACCGGAAGCCAGACTTCAACAGATTAACAATATCTGTACTGATTTGCCTGCTGGTATACTTGCATACGGAAAAATACCGCTTATGCTTACCCGTAACTGTCCGATAAAAAACGAATCCGGTTGTAAAAAGTGTTCCGGATTCATAAAAGACCGTACCGGACGTGAATTTCCGGTCAGATGTTCGCCGGATTATACGGAAATACTTAATTCCGATTGTCTTTATATGCTTGACAGACTGGAAAGTTTCAGAAGTATATCATTTGCGGTAATCATGCTTGATAATGAAACTCATGAACAGACTGAAAATATTATTTCCGGTGAAAAACCGTCGGGAAACATAACAAGAGGTCTTTATTACAGAGGAATATGACAATTCATAATTTATAATGCATAATTCATAATTAATATATTAAACTTTATTTCTGAAAAAATATCATTTTTTTGTGCATATTGACGGTAACCGGTGGTGTTTTCCTTTATAGACCGATACAGCATATTGTACAAATAATTCACAATTCATAATTTATAATTAAAATAATTATGCATTATTAATTCTTAATTATGAATTAATAATGGGGGTGATTTCATGAAAATTACTTTTAAAAAACTTGACGAAAAAGCGGTTATACCGTCAAGAGCAACCTCCGGAAGTGCCGGTCTTGATATATACGCCTGTCTCGACAGTCCGGTTACTCTCGAAGCCGGTGAAATAAAAATGATTCCTACGGGGCTTACCGCTGAACCCGACGAAAAAGACGTTGCATTACTTATATATCCACGTTCCGGACTTTCCACAAAATACGGTGTGACCCTTGCAAACTGCGTCGGCGTGGTAGACAGCGATTATCGGGGTGCATGGTTCATACCGCTTATAAATAACGGAAAATTTCCATTTATCGTTGAAAACGGTATGAGAATAGCACAGCTTATCCCGACAAGAATACTGATTCCGGAAATCGAAGTCAGCGATAGTCTTTCCGAAACAGAACGTGGTTCAGATGGTTTCGGGTCTTCCGGAATAAAATAAAAGCCTTCAGGCAGACTGGAGAATACTATGAAAAAAATTCTGTATTTAGCATTATTACTGATAGGTGGTATAATACTCGGTTCACTTATTGCCGAAAGAACAGTAAATACTTCACTGGAATGGCTTTCGTTTTCCGGTGGCTTTGAATTTCCGGCAGACAAACCGCTTCTTAATTTTACCATATTCACAATAACAATAGGGTTCAGTTTCAATATCAATATAGCACAGCTTATGATGATTATGCTGGCAATTTTCACATACTACAAGACAGCTCCGAAACTTGTTCCATAATATATATCAAAAAACCGGATTTTTTCAGAAAATTTTACAGTTTTTCTGTTCATTCGGTTTATTTTGTTTTCACGTTTCAACAAATTTTATATAAATCCGGATTTCTGTTGTAAAATTATTGTCTGTATTCGTTTTTGGTGATATAATAATATTGTTGAGTTTAAAAATAAAAAAAAATACTGAATATACAGAAGTTAGGAAGTGCAGAATGTTTACAAAGGATATTGGAATAGATTTAGGAACTGCAAACACACTTGTCTATCTGAGAGGAAAGGGAATAATTATCCGTGAACCCTCTGTTGTGGCAGTGAATACACATACCGACAAGTGCCGGTATGTCGGCAAGGAAGCTAAGGAAATCATAGGAAGAACACCAGGGTCTATAGTAGCCGTGAAACCTCTTAAGGACGGCGTTATAGCTGATTTCGATATAGCTACAACCATGTTGCAGGAATTTATAAAAAAAGCACTTAAAGGAACTATTTTCACAAAGGCGAACGTTATAATATGTGTGCCGTCCGGTGTGACTGCTGTCGAAAGACGTGCTGTCCGTGAAGCGTGTCAGAAAGCCGGTGCAAACAAAAACAACGTACTTATAATTGAAGAACCTATGGCGGCAGCTATAGGAGCAGGTCTGCCGACTAATTCACCGTCCGGAAGTATGATTGTTGATATCGGTGGCGGTACAAGTGAAGTTGCCGTAATCTCTATGGGTGGTATAGTCGCATCACGTTCAATACGCTGTGCCGGTGACGAATTTGACAACGCCATTATAAATTATATCAAGAAAAAATATAATCTTCTTATCGGCGAACCTACCGCCGAAAAAATGAAACTTGAAATAGGGTCAGCATTTCCGCATGAAAAAGAATCTTCCATGGAAATAAAAGGACGTAATCTTCTGAACGGTCTTCCGGAAAATATAATAATAAATTCCGCTGAAATCCGTGACGCACTTGTTGAACCTCTCTCACGTGTTGTAGACGCTATAAGAGCTACACTCGAAGAAACACCGCCGGAACTTTCCGCGGATATAATCGAAAACGGTATAACCCTTTCAGGTGGCAGTGCCTTGTTACGAGGTCTTGACCGTCTCATTAACCGTGAAACCGGTATGCCTATATATATAGCCGAATATCCTCTTGACTGCGTCGCTGAAGGTATGGGTAAAATACTCGAAAAAATTAACGACTATCAGGACGCACTCACCGAAAATATCCGGTACTATTAAGGAGGTCATATGCGTGAATTTTTCAGAAGCAAGGGTTTTAAATTCCTGCTTGCATTGATTGCCTTTCTGGTGGGTATAATGATATATGCCGTGACTAAAGGTGGCTACTCAGTTTCCGGAAAGTCAGTAATAAATACGATTTCAAAACCGTTCCGCATGATTTCCAACAGTATAAGCATGAAGCTTGAAAATACAGCGGAAAGAGTTGCCGAAGCTGACGAAATCTATCAGGAAAACCAGTCACTTAAAGACGAAGTAAACAGATTAAAGGAAGAACTTACGGAATACGAATCACTTAAAACCGAAAACGAAGAACTCCGTATGCTGATAGGCATAAAAAAAGCCCACCCTGATTTGACTACTTCAAGATTCTGTAAAGTTTTAGGGTACGTCACAAATGACCCTTTCAAATCTTTTACTATAAATGTCGGTAAGGCGGACGGCATTGAACCGGATTGTCCTGTTGCTACCGCTGAGGGTATAGTCGGAATTACTCTCGAAGTCTCTGAACACGTAACAACAGTACGGTCAATTCTTTCGCCGGACTTGTCAATAGCAGTATGTTCAACCGATAACGAAAAAGATGCCGGTATCATTGAGGGTTCTATAAAATCCGCCGGTGACGAACTCACAAACCTGATACATCTTCCGACAGACAACACTCTCAAAAAAAATGACCTGCTCATTACTGACGGTTCAAGCGGACTGTTTCCGAAAGGCTATTCAGTCGGGACGGTTAAAAGCGTCGGAATGGATTCAAACGGCATTTCCGCAAGAGCCGTAATAAAACCATGCGTTGATGTCACTAATCTTGAATCGGTTTTCGTAATAACCAACTTTACAGGGAAAAGGGGGTCAGCTGATGAGGATTAAACCTACCCGTGAAAAACGTATACTTTTCTTCAAGACGTTTTTCAGATGGCTGTTGTATTATGTGGTTATATATTCCGGATTTATTTTTATGACTTCCGGAACGCTTCTGAAACCGGTGATATTGATTCCGACTGCTTTATATATAGCCGTAAGCAATAATATATACGCTTCTGCCGTGACCGGTGCTTTATGCGGACTTCTTATAGATATAAGCTGTAACCGGCTTTTCGGCTATAATGCTGTACTGCTTGTGATATTCTGTGTTATGGTATCGCTTATATATGAATTTTATCTCCGTGACAAATTCGTGAGTTTCATATTTATTTCCGCCGTCGTTTCTTACATACAGTGTATACTGGACTATAAATTCTACTATCAGATATGGAAATATGAGGATTCGGAAATAATTTACCATGAATATACATTGAAAATATGGGCATATACAGTAATATCTTCATTTTTTGTATGTATCGTCATAAGAATAATAAATCATTTTCTTATGCCGAAAAATCATTTTACCATAGAAGAAACTATACGTTCCGGCGAACGCCAGCAACGCTGAAAGGGGTGATTCCGTATAAAAAATTTATCTGAAACAATAAAGGCTGTCCTTATAGTAGCACTGGTTGTACTGGCTGTTGTATGGAGTTCAATGCGACTTATGGAATTACAGATTGTCGGCGGAGATACTATCAGTAAAATATTTTCAGATGATGATTCCCTGACCTATCAGAAAGAAGTAAAGGCAACCCGTGGTGAGATAGTCGACTATAACAGAAATCTTCTTGTCACTAATGATACCCGTTGCGATATAGTTCTTCAGAAGGCTTTTTTTCCGGAAGACAATGCCGAAGGTAATGAAATACTCATAAATATCTATATGGCACTTCTCGGACACAGTTATAAATTCCGTGAAAGTCTTCCCATAACCATGAATGAACCTTATGAATTTACGGAAGAAGATGTTTCCGAAGTATGCGAAAAACTTCACCTTAATGTGTACGCCTCCGCCGAAAACTGCATTGACAAACTGATTGATGATTATGACATCTCAGACAAATACAACCAGTACGAAAAACGCATAATAGCCGGTATGCGTTATGCCATGATTGACAGGGAATTTTCATACAGTAATGACCTTTTACTCGCCGAAGATGTTGACCAGAATACTATTACCGATATGAAAGAATTAAGCAATATATATAAAGGTATAGAAGCTGTTGAAGTATCTGAAAGACGTATCGAAAGAGGTGACATTCTGCCACATGAAATAGGTACAGTCGGTCCTATATACGCCGAAGAATACGACGAATTAAGGGCAAAAGGTTACAAACTCAATGACACACTCGGTAAAAGCGGTATAGAAAACGCTATGGAAACTGAATTACGTGGACAGAACGGCGTTGAAGAAATTACTGTAAAAAACGGTTCTGTGACCAACGTAAAGACCATAAGCGAAACAAATTCCGGAAGTACCGTCCGCCTTACCGTTGACGGTGCGTATCAGCTGAAATTACAGGGTATACTTGATAATTTTCTTGCTAATTTCCAGAGTATCAATACAAACTGGCACTTACAGAACGTACACAAAGGTGCAATAGTGGTACTCGATGCCAAAACCGGTGCAGTAAGAGGTATGGCAACCGCCCCGACCTACAACCTTAAGGATTACGCCACGGACTATGACGAATTATTAAGTGATGAGGATTCACCACTACTCAACCGCTGTACTTACGGTTTATATCGTCCGGGGTCTACTTTCAAGACTGTCACCGCTACTGCCGGACTTAATGAGGGTATCGTTGATGCATTTACTTCCCTTTACTGCGGACACTGGTATAATTTTCATGGTGCTACTTTTTCTTGTACCGGTACACACGGATATATCGCTACAAGACAGGCTATAAACGTTTCATGTAACTGTTATTTCTATGAACTTTCAAGCCGTTTAGGCATTGACAACATAACCAAATATGCACAGCTTTACGGACTGGGTTCGCATACCGGTCTCGAAACCGGTGATGATGCCGGTTATTTATGTAATCCGGAAACATTCGCCGAACGTGGTCAGCCGTGGTACGTCGGATTTGTAATTCAGGCTGGTATCGGTAACTATGACTGCGGTATGACACCGTTACAGATGGCTGTAGTTGCAAATACGATAGCCAACAGGGGAATCCGTTACAGACCTTATATTGTTGACGGTCTCTATAAATACGGTACGGACGAGCTTATCTATGAAACTCAGCCGGTAGTCGCCGAAAAAATAGACCTCTTAAACGATTATATCTATGACCCTATCATAAATGGCATGATTGACGCTTCACATAATGTACCGGTTTATAAGTATTCCCTTTCAAACCTTGGTTTTGACGTTGCTATAAAAACCGGTACGCCTCAGACTGACCAGAATGACCTGAGCAAACAGAATTCTTTCTTTATAGGATTCGCACCGGCTGATGACCCTGAAATAGCTTTTGCAGGAGTAATCGAAGGTGGTGAATATTCAAAATATATGATACGTGATATAATTCTTGAATATCAGAAATGTTACGGTCTGAACGGCGTTGAACCTACTGCGGTACTTCCTGATGAAAACGGTGAAATTCCTACAACCGAAACCGGTACAGGAACAGGCACTGCAACCGGTACGGCTACAGGCACAGGAACGACTACCGGAACAGGTACACGTACTACATCTTCATACGGTACAACGACGGCTTCCGGAACAGTCACGACATCACAGCAGTAAAAAAAATTCCCTCTCATCATGAGGGGGAATGCATAAATTTCTGTTTAAACCAGTCGTAAATACGGAATAACACAACTGATATTGTTATTCCCATAATAACTCCGCTGGTATCTATAATGACATCTGTGAAACGACATGAACGTCCCGACACAAAATATTGATGCAATTCGTCTGAACAGGCATAGAAAAAACCTATAACAACAGTAATAACATTTCCGGAAGTAATAAAATGACGCTTCCCGACGGCTGACGACATACAGAAACCAAGCACTGTATATATAGAAAAATGTGCTAATTTACGTATAATATATTCAGCAGTTTCAAGAAAATTTTTCTTTTCGTCGGCAGACAGGTCACGGACAAACTTATTTAATATGAAATCCGTAAATTTACTGCTTATTCCGGAAGATTCGGACGAATCCTGCATAGAAAAACGGAATATCAGAACCATTACCGCCAGTGCAAGAATTATAAATATTTTTCTTTTCATATTTTTACCCCTTTCGGTGTTTCAAAAATATATAGATTATTATACATCTTTTTATTTAGATTGTAAAGGTTTTTCGGAAATTACAAAAAAACATCTTGTAATTTCCTGTGAAAAATGCTATAATGTACTGGTGACTATATGGTTTCTGAATATTACTTACTCTGGAGGCTTCAATGAAAAAATTTTTATCAAATGTATGGACAAAAAGAATAGTTTCTGTTCTCAGTTTAGTGTATACTTATTTTGTATGCTATCTGTGCTATTATTCAATATTCTACGATATACATATAACGTCCGGTGTATCGCTGTGCCTGCTCGTTACAGGTGTATCAATAATAGCACTTGTTGAAATGCTTTATACCCGAAAACAATTCTTCACCCGATTGTCAAGTTTTCTGATACTTCCGGCAATGCTACCGGTAGTCATACTATACTTCGGCGAATGGAGTTTAATAGTACCTATTATGATTACCGGTGTGGCGATAATGTTATTTTCCGGAGCAGGTGAAGGTACTAAAACGGCACTCGGTACGCTGATAATACTTTTATATATATTCGGTTCACTCGGATATTTTCTGTTCACATCTTTCTTTATGGCGACAGCTAAGGAAATTGTTGTTGAACAAGGTATTTCACCGTCGGGAAAGTACCGTTATACCGTCGTGAACACTGAGGACAGTTCAAACGGTAGTACAACAGTTTACGTTGAACCGAATTACGCCGACGTTTTCTATTTTGATAATCTTGTTAAATTCACACTCAAAAATATGGAACGTGCCGTCCACGTCGAGAGACCGTTAGCAGAAAAAATTGAAATCGAATGGGAAACACAGTCCCGTGAGGATATTACAAAAGAACTCAATAAAATATCTGATTCAATTTCAATCAGCCTTACAAACGAAGAACTTGAAAAATTCGGTTATACTTTTGATTCAAAACTTAACATATCAATGACCGATATTGACACAGAGGACAAGTTTGCTATAGGAAAAACCGCACACGACGTTGACCCCTTACCGCTTGACAAACTCACGGAAACACAACTGAAATATTTCGGTATAGGCAAAGACGGTGACAGATATTATGTTCTTGACCCTGATGCTGAACTTTTCGCAAACCATGAAGATTCAGTAGGTCATATCTATTTCAGCGAACTTTCCGAAAAGGAAATGGCAAAGTTCAGTGTTGAAAAAAGTCAGACAATTTACCTCAATGAACTTGATGACAGTCAGCTTGCTGAAATCGGTGTATCTGAAGAGGGCGATATTATGATTTTCAACGGAAAAGTATGTTTCCGCTTCTATGTTGCAGAAATCGGCGACTATTATGACGTAGATTCCAGAAAACTTTCACTTGACTTACTTGTATAATAAACATTACGTCCGGAATTTTTTTCCGGACGTTTTTT
>JAAVHK010000092.1 GCA_014799765.1 Ruminococcus sp. | reverse complement strand
TATGCCAGCCGTTTTCTTATGAAACGACGAAACAAAGAGTTTGCGTTGTATCTGATATTAGGTATGGGAAAAGGTAAAATTTCCGCAATACTTCTGATAGAAACTATCATAATCGGTATCGGTTCACTGGGAGTAGGACTGCTTATAGGAATAGGATTATCACAACTTATGAGTACACTTGTTGCAAATCTCTTTGAAGCCGATATGACGGAATATACTTTCATGGTATCTACCGACGCTATTATTAAAACAGCCATATATTTCGGTATTATGTACGTTGTCGTGATGTTCTTCAATAGTTTCATGATTAGCAAGTGTAAACTTATAAATCTTATGCAGTCGGGGAAGAAGTCCGAAAAACTTAAACTTAAAAATCCGGTACTCTGTGTGATTATATTTATAGTTTCCGCTTGTGCGTTGGGATATGCTTACTATACAGCCGGTTGGAAAACCAATGATATGAGTACTGAAAAACTCGCCAAACTTATTGCAATAGGTGCGGTATCTACATTTTTAATATTCTGGTCAGTATCGGGTATGATGTTAAGAGTTGTAATGTCAATGAAGAAAAAATATTATAAAGGTCTTAACAGTTTCACATTCCGACAGATAAGCAGTAAAATAAATACTACAGTTGCTTCCATGACGGTCATATGTTTAATGCTTTTCGTGACTATCTGTACATTATCTTCAGCATTTTCAATAAGAAACTCCATGAACGCTAATTTAACTGAAATGTGTCCGGCAGATTTGGAAATACAATATACTGAATACGATACTCAGGAATACCGTGACCATTATGTAGACATTGTAGAAAGGGCTAAGGAATACGGTTACGACTTTGAGGAAGATTTAAGCGAATCTGTACACTTCCATTCATATGGCGACGATAACCTTACTTTCGCTGATTCTCTTGGCAGTCACCTCGAAGAAATGCAACAACAGTATATGTATCTTGACTATGAGGCACTTGAAGATATTGTAAGATTAAGTGATTATAACGCAATCCGGAGACTTTACGGCAGAGACGAAATTACACTCAATGATAATGAATATGCTGTAATGTGCGATTTCAAGAGTTTAAAAGCAATCCGTGACGAAAAACTCAGAACAGAAAAAGAAATAACAGTTTTCGGACATACTCTCACGTCAAAATATGACGAGTGTCAGGACGGATTCATAGATATATCATCACAACATATCAATGGCGGATTCTATGTAGTACCGGATTATGTTGTTGACGAAAATTACGCAAGTACAGATTTCCTCATAGGCAATTACAATGCAGAAACAAAAGAAGAAAAACAAATCATTGAGGACAGCATACAAGATAAATATAAAAATTTCTTCAATGAATATAAATCAGAAGTAGATTCAAGAAAAATGGGTCATTATTCTGTCATTAATACAAGAATTGACATCGCAGAAGCTACTATCGGACTTGGTGCGATGGTTACATTCATAGGTCTGTATATCGGACTTATCTTCCTTATTTCATGTGCTGCGATACTCGCCCTTAAACAACTTTCCGAGAGCGTCGACAGCATTTCAAGATACGAAATGTTACGCAAAATAGGTGCAGAAGAAAGCGATTTATCAAAGTCACTGTTCAGACAGACCGGTATATTTTTCCTCCTGCCGCTACTTCTCGCCTGCGTACATTCCGTTTTCGGTATGAAGTTCGCAACATTTATACTCGAAACTTTCGGTACTGAAAAACTTGCGGAATCTATCGGGTTTACTTCAATTATGATTCTGATTATTTACGGAGGCTATTTCCTGATAACTTATCTTTGTAGCAAGTCGATTATAAAAAGTCATAAACAGTAAAAAACAAATAGTACCTGAATTTTCTTCAGGTACTATCTTTTTATATATGGTGCTGAAATACTAAATACCAGCCGTCACCTAACTTGTCTATTGTATATTTGTTTATGAAAAAATCGAATTTTTTACTGAATTTAAGAGATTGTTTTTTGTTATCCTTTATATGTATTAAAATATATTGGTAACGTTCCATACAGGTATATTCTAAATAATCGCCCCTATCGTCAATTTGAATATAACTTCCATTATCAAAATACTTGTTTAAATACTCCCTTACAGCCGAAAGAGCATTATTTATATTATCGTAGTTTGTGTCGTCAAGGTCTGAAAGCTGAATATAATTTCTTTCAGCCGGAAATTTTGTCATTGCGTAATCGTTTACAATTTCAAATTGTTCTGATATAGTATCCCAGTTTCTTGAAAAAGCCGAATGCATATGGATTGAATCGAGTATCAGAACTCCCACCACAAAGGCGACTAACATCAACGGAATAATTATATATTTCTTCTTTTTCATGATTTCCTCCGGTTTTGCTTTTTACCATAATAACGTAATTTTTTGTATTTGGCGTGTTAAAATTATGAATTTTATCGGAAATTTAATATTGATAAAATCCGCTGAATATGATATAATTATCCGTAGGAGTGATTTTTTTATGGATATTTACGAAAACTGTCAGTTATGCCCCCGACGTTGTGGTATAAACCGTCACGAAAAATCCGGCTTCTGCGGAGCAGGTACGAAAATACTTACCGCTAAGGCAACTCTTCACCAATGGGAAGAGCCTTGTATATCCTATCGCAACGGTGCAGGTACGGTATTTTTTTCCGGTTGTAGTCTGCATTGCTGTTACTGTCAGAACAACAAAATCAGTAACGAACTTTTCGGGAAATCGCTGACTATACAACAGCTTGCGGATGTTTTTCTGCGTCTGCACGATATGGGTGCGGATAATATAGAACTCGTTACGCCTACTCATTTTGTACCGGATATAATCAAATCTCTTGACATAATAAAACTCCGGATAAATATTCCGGTAATATATAACTCCGGTGGTTACGAACTTCCGGAAACGATACGACTTCTTGACGGTTACATAGATATATATATGCCGGATATAAAATACTTTTCGCCGGAAGTTTCCGCAAGGTATTCAAACGCTCCGGATTATTTTCAGTATGCGTAGTCTGCTTTACTCGACATGATACAACAGACCGGAAAAAACATCTTCAACGAACACGGCGGACTTGTCAGGGGTGTTCTGATACGACATCTTGTATTGCCTGCTCACCGACACGATTCTATGAAAATTCTTGACTGGATTTCTGCAAATGTTTCTGAACCTCTTGTAAGTATCATGAATCAGTACACACCTTTTGATTTCATTGACGATACATATAAAGAGTTGAAACGGAACGTCACCAGAATGGAGTACTACAGAGTTGTGAGGTACGCCGAAAATCACGGCATAAACGGCTATACGCAACAGAAATCCGCCGTCGGTGAAAAGTACGTACCGGATTTTGATTTGTCCGGATTATAAAGGAGGGCTTTTTTGAAATTTACAAATTTTTTGTTAAGTACGATGATAGCCGTTTCATTGACCGGAATTGACGTCCGTGCGGAAAGTATCAATTATGGTAGCGGTACGGCGGAGGTGGCTATAAATGAGGAAATGTTTGAACAGAACTCCAATGGCTACCATAAGAATATTGCGGTGCTGTCGTCGGTACTCAGTCAGTGTGCGTATAATGGCGAAAATCTGAATAATGCTTACGAAACACTCGGATTTGATACAAAAAACGATGTAACGCTTTTCGGATATGCTGACCAGTCAAACAATGCTGTATATGATACGGATGTCATAGATTTTGAAGAGGATTCACAGGCATTTTCGCTGGCTACCCGTGAAATAGGTGATACTCGGCTTTTAGTAGTCACATTGCGTGGAACTAATCTCGAAAGTGCAAGTGACCTCCTGACCGATATTGCAATATTTGGTACGCCATTTTATGAAGACAGTGCATCAGCCGGATTTGTGAGTTTTTTTACTAAAGTTTCTGTGGGAATGAGTTTGTACCTGAATGAACACCCTGAAATTGAAGAATCCGCCGGAAACGGAAATTTAAAAATCCTCATCACCGGACACAGTTTGGGCGGAGCAGGTACTAATCTTTTAGGAGCATACTTCAATACGCACGGACAAGTAAATTATGACGGTTTTTCTTATATTGATTCCGTCGCCGAGATGTACGAGGAAAAATTAGACGTCCCACAGGAAGATATTTTCGTATATAGTTTTGCGTGTCCGAACGTCTATTATGGTGACCCTACAACAGCCGATTGCGATAATATAATGAATATCGTCAACGAAAGCGATATAATACCAAAAGTTCCGGACGGTGAAAAATTCGGACAGTTCATTTACTTTGATTCATATGACAGTAACGGATTTTCGGCACATTATGGTTATAAATACATCAACGCTACGGAAAACGTAATCCCAGACGGTGTACGCTATTACGGTGGTGCGGTAGATACGGAAATCACAGAAAATATGTTCCGACAGGATTCAAGGGAGTATCACAGAGACATTGCAGAAATCGCCGTCGCATTGAGTGCCTCGGCATACAATGGCAGACGTGAAACCGGTTACTATATCAACTCCGCATACAGACAGTTAGGTTTCAAATCGGATAACATAGAGATTTACGGCTATCCGTCAGAGGACTATTCATTTTCCATAGCTTCAAGACCGGTAGGCGATATTACTTTACTTGCCGTAACTCTTAAAGGTAACAGCGGACAGAGTGATTTCTATAATCAGATTAAAAAACCGTTCAGTCAACCATTCATGAACACCATGACAAATCCGGATTATTACGATTTCTACATAAGGGTTAAGAACTCTCTTGACGAATATATTTCACAACACAGTGAAATCCTTAACTCCGCTCAGGACGGAAATTTAAAAGTCATCGTAACCGGACACAGTATAGGCGGTGCGGTTGCAAGTCTTTTAGGCAATGAAATAAACAGTCATGATTCCGTACTGAAAATTCCGGAAGAAGATGTTTTTGTATATACTTTCGGAAGCCCTTGCGTATATGATTCTGCAATGCCATGTAAAAACGTAATGAACATCATGAACGAAAGCGACATTGTAACTTTAGAGCCGTTCGGGGTGAAATCCGGAAAAACAATCACTTTCGATTACGGAAATTTCGGCAAGGCTTGCTATGAACCACAGATTTATGTTGAAAATCTTCCGGAAAAACCGGAGTACAGAACTTATACAAAAATAACAATAAATAATCCGTATGCGGAATATGCTGTACAGAAAAATAATACTGTTTTAAACGATTTGAAGAAATTTTCCGACGACGAACACACACATATATATCTGTCGTCAGATGACTGTTCAGTAAAATTCACCGGAAGTACTGAAGAAATTATTGAAATGTCGGTCAGCGATACGGACGGTTTTAAAAAATCATATGAAAATGTTTCGCTTACCGTCGGGAAAAACATAGAGTATGATATGAAATCCGCTGAAATGTACGTCAATGACGATAACGGCAATCATATTATGACAATATCCACTGACGGTACGGAAACAGAAATACAGAAAGATAAAAATCTGATACCGGTCATGGCAGGAGCAGGCGGAGCAATTATATTAATTGCAACGTCGGCTACAATCATGAAACGCAGAAAAAAGGGAGAATAATTCTCCCTTTTCCTATACTTTGGCGGTTTTCATGAATAAAATTTTATCGTTTCTTATTTCCGCCCTGACGGTCTCACCGCTTCGGATTTCAGACCGGACTATCATTCCGGCGAGTTCGTTTTCTACCAGTTCCGTGACACGTCTTTTTATCGGACGTGCACCATATTTTTCAGTTTCACGAGCCTCTGCGACGGCTTTCACAACATCCGGTGAATAGGTCAGTTCTATTCCGAGACTTTTTGCACGTATACGTAAATTTTCAAGAGTTATCCGGCTTATTTTCATTAGGTCATCATGTTCAAGCGGACGGAATACTATTAATTCGTCGATTCTGTTGATAAATTCCGGCGTGAAATGTTCCCTGAGCCTTGTCAAAACATAGTCTTCATGGGCGGTATCGCTTTTTTCAGAAAATCCCACCAGTGATTTCCTGCTTAACTGGTCAGCACCTATATTTGAAGTCATTATTATGATACAGTTACGGAAATTCACTCGTCTCATAGTGGAATCTGTCAGAATACCGTCATCCAGTATCTGTAAAAGAACGTTCAGGACTTCAATATCAGCTTTTTCTATCTCGTCAAAAAGCAGTAAAGAATACGGATTACGGCGTACTCTTTCGCACAGATTGCTTGGTTGTTCGTCGTAACCGGCGTACCCTGGCGGAGCTCCTATCAGTTTTGATACGGAATGTTTTTCCATATATTCCGACATATCTATTCTTATGAGATTGTTTCCGTAATTAAACATACAATCCGCCAGAGCCTTGGCGAGTTCCGTTTTCCCGACACCTGTAGAACCCGCAAACAAAAATGATGCAGTGGGTCTGCTACTGTCACGCAGTCCGGATTTTGCCCTGCATATAGCGTTAGTAATCT
>JAAVHK010000091.1 GCA_014799765.1 Ruminococcus sp. | reverse complement strand
TTTTTTTCAGGAAAAGCCTTTGCAGAAATTCTGTCAAAGCAATCCACAGATGAGGAAAGTTCACGCATTTTATCACTGAACATTTTTTCCAGTTCCCGATTTATTTCAGTATTATTTTTCTTCACTTGTCAGCACCTGCCTTTTCCTGTAAAATAGCAATAGCTTTACGATACCTTGATTTTACCGTAGATTCGGGGCATTTCATGATTTTAGCTATTTCCCTGAATGTCAGTTCCGAACAGCATTTCAGTACAATAACCTGACGTTGTTTGTCGGTAAGATATTCAAGTAAATGATTTATATAAATACTGTTTTCAACAGTCTTGTCAGAATCGCCGTAATTTCTGATATAAATATCAGAATTTTCGGTCTCTCTCTTGTACTTACGGCGATATTCAAGTGCAACGTTGCGGGCGATAGTGATAATAAACCCTTTGCCGTCTCCTTTTTTTGCGGAAAACCGTCTGACCTGCGTAAGCCGGACGAAAGTTTCAGCCACGCAGTCTTCGGAAAGATGATAGTCGGAAGTTATGCCGAATGCTATGGCAAAAACGCTGTCTTTGAACATGGTATAGAGTTTTTCGAGTTTTTCTCTGGACTCCGAACAGCCTGCAATCAGTTCATTGATGTTTTCGCCCGATACGTCATAATTAATAGCCTGTTCGTGTGGGTTTAATAACGCTGAAATTTTACCGTCACCTCCGGCATAGAATTTAGAATCGACAGTCAAAGTTCGTCACTCCTTTCGGTAAGGGTTTATGATATGTGAAAAGCTTTTCATATATAAGTGATTTAAGGAGCCGAAAAAGACGAAATTTTTTCCGGAAATTTTAAAAATCTGTTTTTCGCCTGTTTTCCGGAAAATCTCCCTGTTAACCATGGTTAACAACATACGATATATATAATAAGTCATTAAAACGGACTGTTATAAATATATTAAAATATACTTTACAAACTATCTGATATGTGATATAATTTTTTTATAAAAATACTTTAAGGAGACAGCATGAAAAAATTTTTTATTTCTATTATTGCACTGAGCCTGATGACAGGCTGTACACGTGAAGTGCAGACACTGCCTGTAAATACGCCGACGGTATCAGGAACTACAGTTCCGGACAGTATACCGGTACTTTCAAACAAGACAAACGTCAGCCCACCGGATAATCTTATTCTCGATACGCCGGAAACAGTAGAGATTTACGACTACATCACTATTGAAGATTTCGTAAAAAAATCGAATGTTGAAATACTCAACGGCGACAGATTACTTGATACTTCTGAAATGGGTGAACACGAAGTATATATAAACTGCCGGTACAGCAACGGCGAATTTCAGCAGAAAGTTACGTATACCGTCGCCGATACCACACCGCCGACGCTCTTTAATATGGGCAATTCGCCATACGTTACAAGAGGTACCGAATTTGACTTGAAAAAACTTGTCGGCTATGGCGATAATTTTGACCCTGTACCCGTTCTTACATACGACGGTGAAGTAAATACCGAAGAAATCGGTAATTACCCCATAACAGTACACGTAACGGACAGTTCCGGCAATGAGACTTCATGGAATATGACTGTTGTGGTATTAAGTGAAACACCCTCCTATGAATTTAACGGCGAATGGACGCCCGATTACAGCGACGGCACACCTTTTACAGAATTTATTGAAACATATTCCGGTGACAATACAAAATTCGGCATAGATGTATCTGTATGGCAGGGCGATATTGATTTCAATGCGGTAAAAAATGCCGGTTGCGATTTTGTCATAATACGTATGGGATATTTCTACGACGAGATAAAACAGGACGACTGGTACACCGAAAATATCCGTAAAGCACGTGAAGCCGGTCTGGAAGTGGGTATATATTTCTATACAACGTTACATACTGCCGAAAGCGTAAAGGAGCTGGCAGAGTACATAAATGAAACTCTTGACGGTCAGGAACTTGATTTTCCGATAGCTTTCGACTGGGAAGAATTTTCTGATTTTCAGGAACATAATATAAGTCTGCACGAACTCAACGAACTTTTCAATTTATTCTGTGCCGAAATGGAAAATTACGGATATTCCGCAATGTTGTACAGCAGTAAAAATTTCCTGCTCAATACATGGACGAACAACTACAATGAACCTGTATGGCTTGCACACTATACCGACGAAACAGACTATACCGGCGACTATTTTATGTGGCAGGCAAGCAGTACCGGACTTATCGACGGCATTGACGGTTACATTGATATGAATATCCTTTATACAGACAGATTCGGGAAAACGGAAAAATAAATCGGAAAACTACCGGAAACGGTAGTTTTTTCTATATTTTATGCCTGTACTTCGTAGGCGTTACACCGACTATTTTCTTAAACTGTCTCATAAAATGCTCTTCATTGTCGTAACCGCACATTGTCGCCACCTGTGACACCGTACAGGAAGTTTCACTTAAAATTTCCTTTGCTTTTTCAATCTTACCGCTTATTACGTCAGAAATACACGATACCCCGAACATTTCCTTATAGATATGCTGAAAATATGACCTTGACATATTTACATAATTTGCCATTGAATCGACATTCCAACGCATCTGCGGATTTCTGTATACCTTTTCCCTTAAATCTATCAATGCACTGTAATGAGGGTCAACAGTCTGCTGTGATTCTTCATGAAATCCGGCAGAATCGCTTATTTTAAACAGTAACGTCTTCATAAGGGTATCCGTCATTTTGAGACGTCTCGAAGCAATCGAATAATATTCACAGGCGATATTCCGCATCATGTTGCTTATAAAATCTACGTCCGCAAACTGTACGGGCTTATTGAAAGGCAGTTCAATAGATTCAAAAAATTCAGTATCGCCTTTCTTCTCGAAACATAACCAGTCGCATATAAGGAAGTCGTTGTCGGCGGAATATTCCCATATAACAGAATCGTTATAAAGCACGAAAGTAAAAGGCGGTGTACGATAATTAATACTATTCATATGAAATACCGCATTACTTTTTGTCAGGATAAGCAGAAACGAATTTTTTTCAGGTTTATGCCGGAATGTATAATTACTGTCATAAATCGAATTATAGCCGGTAGATAAAATATTCACATACTCACTCCCCCGACGCAATGAAACGCCATTCAATATTTTTCCAGTAGTCACCGGCGTAATCAATACCTACTCTTGAAGCGGTCTTTATTACCGGTCTGAAGCCGTCGTCTTCAAACCATATTTCAGGATTTCCGCACACCGACTGTTTATTGAAAGTACCGTCAATACGAAGATATTTTGTAATTTTAGCCGGTCCGTTATGGACTTCACCGGCACGGATAAGAACGCATTGAGGTTCACCTGCTCCGCCGGTCACGATATTCATTAACCAGTGTATGCCGTAACAAAGATAAACATAAATTTTACCGCTTTCGCCGTACATTACTTCTGTGCGATTGGTCTTTCCCTTAGAGGCGTGACAGGCTTTGTCTTCCTCACCTCTGTAAGCCTCAGTTTCGGACATTCTCTCCCTTATTAACGTACCGTCCGGAAGTTTCCGGACAAGTATTTTCCCGACAAGTTCCGGAGCGACTACAAGACAATCACGCCGGAAAAAATTTTCATTAAGTCTGATATTCATTTTGATACCCTCATATTTTTTTCAAGTTCGATATCCGGCTTGACAAATGCAGTTTTATAGTTGGTAAAAATAACTTTCCCTGGTTTAGCTCCGGACGGTTTCTTGACGTACCTTGCAAGACAGTAATCAACCGGCACGAGATTTGAATCACGTCCCTTGCTGTTGACGGACGCTATAATACAAGCCTCTTCAATGGTACTGTCGGGCGGAGTTTCGCCATTGGTGACTATTATCACGTGTGAACCGGTTATAGACTGTGTATGCAACCATATATCCGACTTTTCAGCGAATTTAAGGGTTAATTTATCATTCTGACAGTTATTTCTGCCGACAAGTATCGTGTAACCGTCGGAAGATTTATATTCAATAGGCGGTAAGGCTTTAGGCGGTTTTGCCTTGTTATTGGTGGATTTTATATAACCCTGCTCCCTTAATTCAAGACGTAACTGTATAATATCGTTTTCGGAAGTAGCACGAGTAAGGGAATCAAAAACGCTGTCGAGGTACTGTAATTCTTCCGTACCGTGTTCAATCTGTTCAGCGAGTTTCTTTTCTGCCGTGACGGATTTCTTATACTCATTGTAATAATACTGTGCGTTCTGCGACGGTGTTTTTCTGACATCAAGTTTAATTTCAATAGTCGGGAAATTCTCATCATAGAAGTTTTCGAGTAGTACAAAGCTGTCGCCTTTTTTAATGCGATAGATGTTAGCGGAAATCAGGTCACCACAGAGTTTATAGTAATCCCTGTCGGAACAGGCGGAAAGTTCTTCACGCTGTACGGAAATTCTTCTTGTAATGCGGTCAGTAAGATTTACAAGCAGTCTGAAAAGGTCATTGGCACGTTGTTTTGTACGTACAGAATTATCACGTTCGGAGTAGAAATAATCCAGCAGTGCCGAAGCCGTCGGAAGTACCTTGTTTTCCATTAAATCGCCGTACTGTGTAAGCGGTATGAACGAAAAATCCTTTAAAATGCCGTCATTTGTGATTACCGCATTGAAACAACATTGACCGTCAAGAAGCTGTATCTGTGTACGCTTTATAATGAAAAGAAGTCTCACAAGTGCCTGACCTGTAACATTTCCGTCGAGATGCTGACCGTTTCCGGCATAGAAAGCCCATTCACGAGCAAGAACAGGTGAAATTCCCTCAAAGACACGTATAAGAGCTTTGGAAAGTTCCGCCTGTGAATTTTCACGTAACCTGTCAATGATTTCTTCACCGTCAGCGGTAAGGAAATTAAGACGTTCAGTTTTCGGGGGTAGAATGTAGGACATCGCCGGAAGTACCATTCTTTCACGGGACATTTCACTGTCAACACGTTTTATACTGTCGATAATTTTACCGTCGATGACTATTATCAGATTTGAACATCTTCCCATAATCTCGCACGCAAGAGTTATAACGACAATATCGCCGAGTTCATTTACGCACTCGAAATCAAGAAAAAGTATTCTTTCAAGACCGTCCTGACGGATATTTATTAATTTTCCGTTGCCGAGACGTTTTCTTAAAAGCATACAGAACATGGGAGGGGTCTGTGGATTATCGACGCTTTTTTCAGTAATATGAACTCTCGCACTACCGGCATTTGCCGATATATATAGTTTTTTACTGCCTTGTCTTGTACGTATGGAAATAATAACTTCCTCTCTTGACGGCTGATGTATTTTTTCGATACGTCCGCCTATAAGCTGTATGAGTTCGTTTTTAACTGCAAACAGAAAAGCTCCGTCTAAAGCCATAAAAATCAGTCCTTTACTTTTTTGTTGGAGATATATATAAATATACTCATAAAAGCGATAAACAGCGGTATACTTATATATAAAATCCATAATTTATCCATAAGGAATATAGGATTAATGCTTATAATATATATAACTATATTTGCGATACTATGAAATATCATACAATATATAATATTACCGGATTCAGTAAATATGATACTGAGAATAATTCCTACAATAAAAATATCTATGAATCTCGGTAAACTTCCGCTGAAATGTATGACAGACCATATCAGCGAAACCAGTACAAATGAAACAATTTTTTTGCCTCGTCCGGAACACACCAATAAAAGCGAAAGCATAGAAAATCTGAAAATAATTTCTTCTGATACCGGTGCTAATATTCCTGAACCTACCCAGTCGGAAAGAGTGTATATATCGTCTGACGGTTCAGAAAGTACCTCTCTGTATTCGGTCAGGGCGGTTATAAATGTGTACGTAACCGCCATAGCGATTACCAGTAATAAAGCGTCGGGAGCAGGTTTTTTAAATACGTCTTTTGCGTTGATATAAAACTGTGTTTTCATGACCGGTATGCACAGAACCGCACCGATAAATATTGACAAATCCGTAATAAAAGTCACGTATTTTTCGCCGGTTATTCCGGCAAAAACCATGCCCAACCCCATAGGACACAAACCTATAATCATCATGACAAATGCCGAAGTAAATTGTTTCAGATAACTTTTCATAAAGACCTCCGGTATGTAAGTAATTCAAAATCAGCGGTTGTTTCGAGACTTTCCAGTGACGATAATTTTTCCTGCTGGATTTTTCCGGTACGGTAATAATAAGGGGTCATTGAAAAAAGTGACTGTATATCCTGTTGAGATTCAAGCCGGAATTTGTAGGTTATACGTTTTCTGTCGACGAATAAAAAGCCGTCGAGTTCATAAGGCTTGACTTCATTTCTGTATGGCGTATCATAGACCGCCTGTTTAAGTTCCCATAAGTGATTTTCCGACGGTATAGCCATTAACATAGTACCGTCATTTTTCAGGACACGTTGAAATTCTCCGCTACAGTACGGTGAAAAAACCGTAACAAGCGTATCGCATGAACCGTCCGCAACCGGAATATTGAACACACTTCCGACTGAAAACGTAATATTTTTATAGCATTTTGAAGCCATTTCAACGGCGGTTTTTGAAATATCTATGCCGTAAATTTCAGAATCCGGCGAAATATTTTTTATACCCGACGTATAATAACCCTCACCGCAACCGGCATCGAGAATAATTCCGGAAGTTATTTTTTCACAGAGTGCATCACGTAACGGAGCGTAAAAGCCTTTATTAAGGAAATCACGCCTTGCCTTTACCATTAATTTATTATCGCCGTGGATAGTCTTTCCGGTATGTTTCGACAGAAGAAGATTTACGTAACCGCTTTTTGAAACGTCAAAACTATGGCGATTGGTACAGATGTAGCTTTT
>JAAVHK010000090.1 GCA_014799765.1 Ruminococcus sp. | reverse complement strand
CTTCGATTTCTTCGTCGGGTTCTTCGGCTACCGGTACATAATTTTCGTCGTCGTCTTCCTCGTCTTCTTCCTGATAGTAACCGAAAGTCATATTAGGATTGACTTTAAAAGCGTCAAGGTCTGACATCATTTCCGCTGTAGACTGGTATCTGTCTTCGGGGTCTTTTTCCATAGCCCTGAGTACGATTTCTTCGAGACCGTCCGGAATATCCTGATTCAAGGCTCTCGGACGTTCCGGTATATCCTGCATATGCATAACGGCTATTGCAACCGGATTATCATTGTCGAAAGGTTTGCTACCGGTGAGCATTTCATACATCATTGCACCGACGGAATAAATATCGCTTCTTGCGTCGGTAACGTCACCACCAGCCTGTTCCGGACTGATATAATGTACACTTCCTATAGCCTGGTCTGTAGCGGTCTTGCCCTCTTCACGTGCGAATTTGGCAATTCCGAAATCCATGACCTTTATAGTACCATCTGTGAACATCATAATATTCTGTGGCTTTATATCACGGTGAACTATGCCCTTGTCGTGTGCGTGATGTAATGCCCTTAAAATCTGTATTACAAAATGTACAGTATCTTTCCATGTAAGGACTTTTTCTTCTTCAATGTACTCCTTGAGGGTTATGCCGTCAATGTACTCCATGACGATATACTGAATTTTATCTGAAAATCCTACGTCATAGATTTTAACGATATTCGGGTGTGAAAGAACTGCAATTGCCTTTGATTCGTTACGGAATCGGCGGAGAAATTCTTCATTTTCCGCATACTCCTTTTTAAGAATCTTGATTGCTACTTCCTTATGGTCCATTACGTCAATACCCTTATAGACTTCAGCCATACCGCCTACACCTATAAGTTCGGTGATTTCGTATCTCCCGTCAAGTTTTTTGCCAATGTACTTATCCATTTCCTCTTTTTTCCTCCTGTTTTACTCATAAATTACCGCAACGGTCACGTTGTCACGACCACCTTTTTCAAGTGCAAGGGCTATGAGATTTTCTGTGATGTTATCGTATCCGGAAGAAGTAACAACATCATATATTTCAGTGTCGGTGCAGTAGCCGGAAAGCCCGTCCGAACACAACAGCAGACTGATTGAATTTTCATACTTGATTACGAAAGTATCTGCCTGAACTGTCTGTTCCACACCAACCGCCCTTACAAGCATATGTTTCTGAGGGTGAGTTTCAAACTCTTCCTTAGTGATTCTGCCCTGTTCGTAAAGCAATGACGCTACGTTATGGTCTGTAGTTATCTGGAAAACGCCTTCATTTTCCACAATAAGATATGCCCTGCTGTCGCCGACGTTTACTATAAATGCCAACTTATCAGTAACGAACGCCGCCACACAGGTAGTACCCATGCCGAAGTTATTAAAATCGAGTTTTGCTCTGGTATAAATCACGGAATTTGCAGCCGAAACTGACGATATGAGAAGTCTGCGGATTTCCTCATCATTCAGATTTTCGTTGTAGCCCTCGGAGAATCGCTGAAAAAACTCCTCAACGGCAATTGTGCTTGCCTCTTTACCGGAGTTTTCACCGCCCATGCCGTCGCATACAACCGCAAGGACGTTTTCGCCGAAATATTCACATCGTACTGCGTCCTGATTTTCGTCTCGTTTCAGACCAATATCCGTACCGGATTTGAACCTCAAAAATCCGCACCTCCATTTCTATCCTGTTCAGCGACGTCACGCCGGAGCTGACCGCAAGCCGCTTCAATATCGCTTCCGAGAGTTCTTCTCACGGTTGCATTTATTCCCCTTCTGCCGAGACGTTCCGCAAATGCAGTTACGCCTGTTCTGGCAGTCCGGTAATTTCTTTCCCTGACTTTGTTTACAGGAATAAGATTCACATGACAGTTAAGACCTCTCAGCAAATCCGCAAGCCTGTCCGCATCGTCGGCGGAAGAATTTACATTTTCAATGACAGCATATTCAAAAGTAATACGCCGTCCTGTAGTTCTGATATAGTACCGGCACGCCTCAAGAAGTGTTTCGATACTGTATTTTCTGTTTACAGGCATTATTTCAGAACGCCCTTTATTGTCCGCACAGTGCAGTGAAACCGACAGCGTGAGACCGGTTTTCAGTTCAGCGAGTTCATATATACGTGGGACAATTCCGCACGTTGACAATGAAACGTG
This sequence comes from Ruminococcus sp., assembly GCA_014799765.1. Lineage (GTDB taxonomy): Bacteria > Bacillota > Clostridia > Oscillospirales > Ruminococcaceae > Ruminococcus. The sequence goes on along the minus strand of JAAVHK010000090.1, from coordinate 6,241 downwards.
TCTGAGACTGAAATTATTTCCGTTCTTATCGGAAATCAATGACAGAAATTTCATTACATTCCCGTAATTGTCAAGCGGTTCGCCTATTCCCATAAGTACCACGCCGGAAACTCTTACACCGGAATTTTTTTCGGTTTCGTAAATCTGCATGAGTATTTCAGAAGGTAAAAGATTCCGGACAAATCCTGCAATCGCCGAAGCACAGAACCGGCAACCCATTTTACAACCTACCTGTGTTGAAACACATATACTGTAACCGTAATTGTATTTCATGAGGACAGTTTCTATATAATTACCGTCCGGAAGTCTATATAGATATTTTACAGTATTATCTATAGAAGATTCAAGTCTTTTTTGTATAAATAGTCTGTTTATACAAAAATTTCCATTTAAATACTCCCTTAATTGTGCAGAAATATCAGTCATTTTGTCAAAATCAAATACCTTTTTTACATGAAGCCATTGAAAAATCTGTCTTGCACGGAATTTTTTTTCACCGTGTTCTGTTAAAATATTTTCAAGTTCAGTAAGGTCAAGACTAAGAATATCAGTTTTTTCCAAATCATTCACCTTACTTTCCTTAATTTTGCTATAAAAAATCCGTCACTGCCGAAGTAACACGGAAATATTGAAACCATACTACCGAATCTTTCGCCGAGTGGTTCAGGTAGCTGAACCGGTTCAAGCTCCTTGTGTACGGAAAGAAGTTTTTCTATAATATATTCGTTTTCGGCTTTACGTAAAGTACAGGTTGAATAAACCATTTCACCGCCGGTTTTCAGATAATTCAAAGCGTTTTCGGCAATATTGTACTGAATATCCGGCAGACATGAAAAATCGTCGAAATTTTTATACTTTATTTCCGGCTTTCGCCGGACCGCCCCCAGCCCTGAGCATGGCACATCACACAGAATTTTATCAAACTGTGGTAAATCCGGATTGAATTTCAGAGCGTCACCGGTATCGGCATAAATATTTGTCAGTCCCAGACGTTCCGCACCTGAACGGATTAATTCAACACGTTTCTGATGCAGGTCAAAAGCCATTATTTTTCCCTTACCGTGCATTATTTCCGCCATTGTGAACGCCTTGCCACCAGGAGCAGAACATATATCAAGTACTACATCATTTTCCGACGGTGCAAGCGATTCGCAACACAACTGTGATGCTAAATCCTGTACGTGAAAATAACCTTTCCGGAATGCCTCTGTATTCGTAACATCTCCGGACAGCGAATAACATTCCGGAATTATTTCATTTTTTACCGCCTTTATGTTTCCGAGTGCGGAAATAAATTCCTGCTCCGTACATTTCAACGGATTCATGCGGACTGTAACGGGCGGACTTCCTAAAGAATCGGCAAGAAGATTTACTGCGAGTTCTTCACCGTAATCATTAACAAGACTTTCTGTAAATTCCGGTGGTGCGGAATACTCTATACTATATCTTTTATACTTTTCGTCCGGAAGCTGAACTTTTTTCCCCTGCCGGATAAAATTACGCAAAACAGCGTTTACCATTCCGGAAGCACTTTTTTTACCGAATTTCCGTGCAAGCGTTACGCTTTCATTTACTACCGCACTTTCGGGAATATTTTCCGCAAACATAAGCTGATATATTCCGCACCTCAGTATATTAAGAATAACATCATCAAGTTTTTTTAACGGTCTTGAAGAAAATTTTTCTATGATATAATCAAGGTAAATTTTTCTTTCGATAACGCCGTAATATATCAGCGAACATAATTTTTTATCACGTTCTTCGAGACCCGATTTCTTAAGACCGTTATTTAACTGTATATTTGAAAAACTTCCGCCGGAAAATGTCTTGCATAATAATTTTACTGCTGTATACCTTGCATCTGACATACACGCCACCTTTTAACCTAATTTTTCGCCGGTTGTGAGTTTTCTGCCACGGAGGAAATCAGCTGTTTTCAGACGTTTTCCGCCTTCAAGCTGAATTTCATTGAACTTTATCAGCCCACCGTCACCGCATTTTACGGTGAAATCACCGGTATTTACTACAGTACCGTCTTCCGCTCCGGAAGTACCCGAAACTATTTCAGATTTGAAAATTTTCAGTCTTTTTCCGCCTAACGTCGTGAAACCTGTCACGCCACGTATGGTATTATGAATTTCCTGTACGCTTTTTGAAAAGTCCAGAAAACTCATCTCCTTACGAATCATAGGGGCATGACTTGTAAGCGAATCGTCCTGTTTTTCCGGTGTGAGTGTACCGTTTTCAATAGCCGTTATGGTTTCCGCAAGAACTTCACCGCCCATATCAGCAAGTCTTGTATATAATTCCTGATACGTTTCATTTACGCCTATTTCCGTTGATTTTTTAATAAGCATATCGCCGGTATCAAGACCCTCTGACATAAGCATTGAAGTTATACCTGTTATTTTTTCGCCGTTCAGCAGACACCAGTTTATAGGGGCTGAACCTCTGTAAGCCGGTAGCAGTGAGGCGTGAATATTTATACATCTGTATTTCGGAAGTTCAAGAATTTCTTTCGGAAGAATCTGTCCGTATGCCGTGACCACTATCAAATCCGGTGAAATATTTTTCAGGATTTCAAGCGATTTTTCAGCGTCCTCACCCTTACGGAGCGATACCGGCTGATATACCGGTATATCGTATTCCATAGCTACGGACTTAACTGGTGTAGGTATCATCTTATACCCTCTTCCTTTCGGCTTGTCGGGTTGCGTGAAAACTGCTACAACTTCGTGCGGACTTTCTGCCAGTTTACGCAGACACGGTACTGCAAAATCAGGTGTACCCATAAATACAATCTTCATAAAATATTAACTCTCCTCAGGTACGAAAAATTCTTCTACTTTTTCGGTGAAAACGTGTCCGTCGAGATGGTCATATTCGTGTTCTGTACACTGTGCACCGAGTTCCCTGAAATCACGTTCCCACCAGTTACCGTTTCTGTCCTGAGCTTTCAGACGGCAACGCATAGGACGTGTAACGAATCCCCACACATTCGGACATGAAAGACAGCCTTCCTCAACACGCTGTTTACCTTTACGGACTATTATTTCCGGATTGATTGCCTCAATACTGCCCTCTTCGAGATGCATTATAAATATACGTCGGCATATGCCAATCTGCGGGGCGGCAAGTCCTACACCCTGTGCCTTGTCGAGAGTTTCGTGCATATCGTCAAGCAACTGTGCAAGTTTTGCATCGAATTTTTCAACAGGTCTGCATACTTTGTGAAGTGATTCGTCTTTGTCGGTTAAAATTTTTCTCAAAGCCATTTGTTATAATCCTTTCTTGTTTTTTATATTCATGTATCGCCGTTCATATCGGCAAAAACTGAAATATCTTTCATTTCTTTCAGCTTTACGGAACTTTTAAGTATATCGCTTATAAAACCTCTTATTTCAGCGGTATTCTTACACCTCATTATTATTCGCCACCTGTAACGTCCGTTTATTTTTTCGTACGAACTTCTGACCGGTCTTATTACCTTTACAGGAGTTTTCGGCTGAATTTCGTCAAGTTTCCGTTTCATAAGCATGAATACGGCTTCTGCACCGGTCTGTACTGCTGTACTGTCCCTGCCCGAAAACGCAAAAACACACAAATCGCATACCGGTGGGAATACCATAGCACGCCGGAGGGCTATTTCTTCTTTATAGAAATTTTCGTAATCCTGCTGACTTGCAAGGTTTATTATATAATGTTCCGGATTTTCGGTCTGTAGTACCGCACGTCCGGTACGTTCACCACGTCCGCTTCTTCCGACTACCTGCGTTATAAGTGAAAATGTTCTTTCATATGCACGGAAATCACCGGCATATAAAGCACCATCGACTGACAGCACACCGACAAGTGTTACGTCCGGAAAGTCAAGCCCCTTGCCAATCATCTGCGTACCTATCATTATATCGTACTTTTTGTTACGGAAATCATTGAAACCCTTTTCATACGAATATCTTGAAAAAGTTGTATCGGCGTCCATTCGGAGAACACGTGCATATGGAAAATACATATCAAGTTCTTCTTCAAGACGTTGTGTACCGAAGCCGATACGTTTAAGCCTTGTGGAATCACATGACGGACATTTATAGATATACTCTGCTGAATATCCGCAATAATGACACATAAGCCTTTCATTTTTTCTGTGATAGGTAAGCGGTACTGAACAGTTAGGACACTGTACTGTCTTTGAACAGTCAGCACAGCTTATTACGGTATGATACCCACGGCGGTTAAGTAATAATATAGTCTGTTCACCGTTGGCGAGGTTTTCGTTTATCTCATTGACAAGTTTATTACTGAAAAAATTCGTATTACCGTTCCGGCGTTCCTCGTCCATATCGACAATACTTACTTCCGGCAACGGCATATTCTGATAACGTTTTTTCAGTCTTACAAGATGATAGATATTTTTTTCTGCAAGGTAATAACTTTCCATAGACGGTGTGGCAGATGCCAGTAAAAGTGTTGCGTTATGATAAAAACATCTTCTTTTTGCAATGTCATGTGTATCATAGCGTGGTGAAATTTCCGATTTATAGGTTTTTTCGCCCTCTTCGTCCATGATTACAAGACCTATATTTTCAAGCGGTGCAAATACAGCACTTCTTGTACCTATGACAATATCCGCCTGACCGTATTTTATACGCTTATATTCGTCAAGTCGCTGACCCATAGACAGTCCGCTATGGATAACCGCTACTCTTTCGCCGAAAAGTGAACGGAATCTTTTTAAAATCTGTGGTGTAAGGCTTATTTCCGGAATAAGAAGAAGTACCTGTCTGCCGGAATTTACAGTATATTCAATAAGTTTTTCAAATACTGCTGTTTTTCCGCTACCGGTCACGCCGTGGAGCAGGTAGACAGCCGGTTTACTGTTCTGTATCTGTTGCGATACAGTATTATATACTGCCTGTTGCTCCTCAGAAAGAACCGTATCATTTATATCAATATGACCCTCTGAAAAGTCCTCTACATGACGGAATACTTCAATTTCGTAATATTCTGCCGTACCGTTTCTTACAAGATTTGAAATGACAACTCCGGTTACTCCGCACATATAAGCGGTTTCACGGACGGAAGCCGTATTATTTTCTTCAAGAAAATCAACAACAGTTTTCTGTTTTTTTGTAAGCGTGAAATTTTCCGGATTACTGATATATTTTTCTGTAAGGCGTACCATTTTCATAGTAGCGTCCCTGACGTTCTGACGGAAAATATTATCTGAAATAACCGCATTGCTTTCGCAAAGTTCGTCGACAGCCTTTCTGCCGTTTTCAGAAATAAAACTGTTTATAAAATCATTTACCTGTTTGTCATCGGGAAAATTTTTCAGTTTTTCAAAGAGTTCAGATGCCTGTGTACTCAATGATGTATCGCCGGTGAAATCCCTGTTTATTCTGATTTTTTCCTGTATCTGTACATTCATTGCAGGTGGTAACATTATTTTCAAAGCGTCATAATACGTACAGAATGTATAGTCACGTAAATGTGAAGCAAGTTCAAGCATTTCGGAAGAAAGTACCGGTTTATCATCAATTACAGATATTATCTTCTTCAACTTTGCTGTACTTCCGGAGCGTTTTTTCATGATAACGCCCATACGGTGTGCATTGCCTTTCCCGAACGGTACGAGAACACGGCAACCACATTCCGCTATGAAATTTTCGGGTATAACATAGCTGAAAAGCATATCAAATGAATACGCCGTATTGCTGACAGCTATTTCCGCTATTGATGACATTATTCACCTTGCGGATTTGTGCTTACTATCTTGTATTTTCCGCTTGCGATTTCCTCAACGGCGGTTTTAACCGGTTTCTGTTCGAGGGTCATTCCCTTTTCGTAGAGTTCTTCGGAAATTTCCCTTGCACGTCTTGCGACTGCGATTACAAGTGAATAACAACTTTCATTTTTTGAAATAATCTGGTTTACTGCTGGTCTTAGCATAATTCAACACCTCATTCTATAATATCGTCTGAAAATTCTGATTTAAGCCTTTCTGCACGCAAAAAAAAAAAAAAATCACTTACAGCATTTTCAAGAACATCATTGACTATAATATAATCATAATTTTTTGCCTGACTTATTTCACGTTCAGCCTGTGAAACTCTTTCCTCTATTACGGCTTCTTTTTCAGTGCCACGTTTTTTAAGTCTCCGGCGGAGTTCGTCTATTGACGGCGGTGCGATAAAAATTGAAACAGCATCCTGTCTTTTCTGCATTACTTTCAAAGCACCCT
>JAAVHK010000089.1 GCA_014799765.1 Ruminococcus sp. | reverse complement strand
TTCACTCCGTTGTTTCTTTTTGTGTATGGTCAGAATTATGTATGTCACGGCAAGAGTAATACCGCCTGTAAAGCAAAAAGCCTGTACTAAATGATATATCTTTACTATAAAAGATAACAATATATAAATGAATATTCCGCCTATATTACTGGCTATTTCTTCGATGATTTCCATAGCACAGCCAACAATAACTTCCGGAAGTATAACAACTGCAATACAAACCAGAAATCCGATAACACAGAATTTTTTCATTCTGATTTTGTTTTTGTATTTTTTGACTATAAATATAATGATTATCGCCGGAACTATCACAACCGGCGGAAACTTATGTATAGTTTCAAGTATATTATCAAATAAATATTCAGGAAACATATTTCACTCCATAAAAAATAATCCGCCTTGCCGTCATATAGTGCATAAAACCCGCACGAAGCAGGTGGGTAAACGCCCGAATGCTTCACGCTCCCTTCGTCCGCAAACAGAAAAAATGTCTGTAAGTCGGGAGGTCTGCAATCCACAACCGGAGCTGGATTCCCTAATGAGATGTGTTGGATTATAAAAAACTATAATTACTCGAACAAGGCAGAATATTAAGTTGTATCTGATATTTATATTATAACACATAATTACAGAAAAATCAACCCTTTTACAAAAAAAATTCAAAAAAAATTTTTTTCAGTGGATTTCCTGTTGACTTATGTTCCGGAATGTGTTATAATTAAATAAAATATTAAAAAAGGAGCATGAAAACATGAAGACAATAGCCATAATTGGTGCTATGCCGTCCGAACTCGCTGATATAAGAAAAACTCTCGGCACTGCGGAAGTCAGAAAAATTTCCGGCTTTGAATTTTTCGTCAACGAGTACAAGGGGAAAACTATAATAAATTCCTGTTGCGGTATAGCAAAAGTAAATTCCGCACTCTGTACGCAGGTTATGATTGATAACTTCAATCCCGACTGCGTAATAAATACGGGAATCGCCGGTGGTATGAATACCGCTGTAAAGGTCTGTGATGTAGTCATTTCTACAGAAGTACTTCCGCATGACCTTGACCCGCATTTCCTGAAAGACTATCCGCCATACTGTGCAGTGTTCAGGGCAGACGAAAATCTTATTGAAACCGCTGAAAAAGTATGTGCTGAATTTTCAGTGAACAGTTTCAGGGGAAGAATTGTTTCTGGTGAAGCGTTCATATCAAGCAACGAGGTAAAGGCTGAAATACAGTCAAGACTTAATCCCTATGCCGTGGATATGGAAAGTGCTGCAGTAGGTCACTGCTGTTACCTCAATGAAAAACCGTATGTCAGTGTACGTTGTATATCCGATAATGCCGATGATGACGGTGCTATGTCATTCGACGAGTTTGAAAAGATAGCTACCAAAAGGGTAGCGGATATAGTTCTGAGAATGACGGAAATACTTTAATATGAAAGGATACAATAAAATGAAAAAAATATCTGCTTTAATGACCGCTCTTTTATTATCGGCAACAGTGGTTATGCCATGTACCGCATACGCTGACCCCGAAGAAGACTATCTGCCTGTTATGTATCTTGCGGTAGAGGATAACGAAAAAATTTCCGTACTTCCGGACGGTACAGTATACATAAATAAAAACAATCTCACCGGTGACGATTCAATAAAAGTTAATATATACGTACAGGACGAATCAAAAAGTTGCTGGGTACTTGCCCCTAAATTAAAATGTGCAAGCAGTTACATAAAATTCAACGAAGATGCCGTTGAAAATGATACTACTGCATACGCTTCACCGCACGATTTTATTTCAAGTGTAAATAAAGGATACAATACATTAAATATAACGTTCAAGACGTTTTTATGGGATTCCGGAACAAAACTGGAAGTCATCAGTGAAAATACTGACGATTACCCGATAGCATACTTCAATGCCGATATTGATTCCGAAATACCTGCCGGAAATTACAGAATTTACTTCCTCACTGAACCCGAAGATGACCCAGACCAGAGACTTACACAAATATATTTCAGGTATGATAATGGTGATTCAGAAGCTTTCACGCCGGAAGTAAAAGACCAGAAAATAGTAGTTTCTGACCGTAATTTAGGTGACGTAAATGGCGACGGTATTATAGATGCCGTAGATGCTTCAGCGGTACTGTCTGAATATGCACTTGTTTCAACAAACAATCCGGGGGAATTTTCCGATGAACAGAGATGTGCCGGAAATATAAATGTCGACGATTTAATAGATGCTACTGATGCTACTGCTATACAATGTTACTATGCGTATCTCTCCACAAATCAGGATAACCCCGACAGACTTGATTTCATAACATATCTTGCTACAGAATTTAACGAATAAATATATACCGGCTGTCAGAAATGACAACCGGTTTTTTTGTGACGTTTTTGTTATATTCAAGTCACTGATGTGTCATACTGGAATTATATAATATATTCATAAATCGGAAAGAGGTGTATTTATGGAAATACTAAGAGTAGAAAATCTATGCAAGATTTACGGAAAGGGTGAAAATGAAGTCCATGCACTGAATAATGTTTCATTTTCGGTAAGTCAGGGAGAATTTTTAGCTATTATAGGGCGTTCCGGCTCAGGAAAATCAACACTGTTACATATTCTCGGCGGTGTCGACAAGCCCACAAGCGGAAAGGTTTTCATGAACGGTCAGGACATCTACGCACAGAACGACGAAAAATTAGCGGTTTTCCGTCGTCGACAAGTCGGACTGGTTTATCAGTTCTATAATCTGATTCCGGTACTCAACGTAACGGAAAATATAACGCTTCCTGTACTCATGGACGGAAGGGAGGTCAATCAGGAAAGGCTTGAAGAATTACTGGAAATATTCCAGCTTAAAGGACGTGAAAATCATCTGCCTAATCAACTGTCCGGAGGTCAGCAACAGAGGGTATCTATCGGACGTGCTTTAATGAACGCTCCGGCAGTTGTACTCGCTGACGAACCTACAGGAAATCTCGACAGCAAAAACAGTCAGGAAATTATGAACCTGCTCCGGATGTCGAATAAGAAGTATAATCAGACTTTAATTATAATCACGCACGACGAGAACATAGCATTACAGGCAGACAGAATACTTGACATAGAAGACGGAAAAATAATCAGCGATGAGGTGATTAGAAAATGAATATATTTCATAGAGTAACATTGCAGTCGCTGAGGAAAAACAAAATCCGTACAATAGTTACGATAATCGGAATAATTCTTTCAACGTCGCTTATATGTGCGGTAATGATTTCCGTTTCAAGTATGTTCAATTATCTTGAAGAGTACCTGATAGACCGGAGCGGTAAATGGCACGGCTATACAGACTATATCAGTTACGACGAACTCGGTAAAATAACGGAATCGGATAAAGTCGACGAATACACCATAATGAAACAGATTGGCTATGCGGAAATAGACAGCGAAAGTCCGTATAAACCGTATCTTTATTTAACGGCATTGTCAGGAAATCTTGACGATATGGTATCAGTAAAGATAACCGCCGGAAAATATCCGGATAGTACCGGTGAGATACTTATTCCGGAACATCTTGCGACACATGGCGGAATACAGTATAATATCGGCGATACGATAGAACTTGAAACCGGTGACAGAGTATATCAGGACAGAATACTTAATCAGGATAACGATAATTTTATAGAATATTACGAAAAAGGCGATTACAAAGAAGACTTCATAGAAGAAGAGTTTATCCCGAAAGAAAAACATACGTATACGGTATGCGGATTTTATGAACGTCCGGAATTTGAAAACTTTTCCGCCCCCGGATATACAGCGATAGTCCTTGACGACGGCTATAATACAGATACGGCATACAAAGTATATTTTACTATGAAAAATCCGAAAGATATATATTCTTTCATAGAGGGAATAGAACTGAATTTCAGTACCAATTATGAAATGCTTATGTTGAAAGGCGTTACACAGTTTGAGGGATTCCGTGCGATGTTCGATTTAATGATAGCGATACTTATATTTCTGATAATGTTTGCATCGGTATCGCTTATATATAACGCCTTTGCAATATCGGTATCGGAAAGGACTAAACAGTTCGGGTTGCTGTCATCACTGGGTGCGACAAGAAAACAGTCAAGAAAAATGGTATTCTTTGAGGCGTTTGTGGTAAGTGCGATAGGAATACCAGCCGGAATAATAGTTGGTATAATCGGAATAGGTATAACTATTTCAGCGATAGGCGATATGGTAGGAACTATAACGGATTTTGGAATATCAATGAAAATGTGTATAACTCCGTGGGCTATACTGGCATCATGTATAATATCAGCGGTAACTGTAATGATTTCCGCATTCATACCGTCGATACGTGCCACACGAGTAACAGCAGTAGAAGCAATCCGGCAGAGTAAGGATATAAAAGCGAAAAAAGATGTCAGAACGCCTAAATTTGTATATAAAATCTTCGGACTGTCCGGAATGCTGGCACAGAAATATTTCAGACGGAGCAGGAAAAAATACCGTGCCACAATAATGAGCCTGTTTATGAGTATAGTATTATTCATATCGGCTTCGGCATTCAGTGAATATATAATGAAATCTGTAGATATTTTCGACAGAACTTCAAAATACGATATAAAATATATGTTTTATACAAACGGTTACAATGTAGAAAACAATAATACGGATATTGAACAATTAGTAGGTATATTAAAATCGGACGAAAATACTACAGCTTTATCATATTATAAGTCATATAGTGTACAGTCCGATATACCGAAAGAATATGTTACCGATATGTTTGTAAATTCATATAGCAAAGATAATTCAGATATGATTTCAGATATATATACAGATATTATGTTCATAGATGACGATAATTTCCGGAAACTACTTGACGAAAATAATTTCAGTGAAGAGAAGTTCATGAATCCTGAAAAACCTGTGGCACTTGCTTTTGACGGTTGCACAACATTCAACCGTGAAAGTGAAAAATATATACATCAATATATATTTACGTCAGATGAATTTGAATTTACCGGTTACGACGAAAAAATTATTGACGGTTACTATTTTGACGGTATCAACGAGGAAGACGACGAAAGAAAATATATATACCGTAATACCGAAGATAATGAAGACGTAAAAGTTCTGACGAAAGAAGAAGCTATTGATGAAATGCAGTTTACAGTAGGCGGAATTATTACGGAACTGCCATACTGGTACAGATACAGCGGATATTATCCGAGTTTAGTTTATCCGTATAGCTTTATTGATAAAATAGTTCCGGCAGGTCTCGAAGGTCACACATTGACCTGTTATATGAAATCCGATAATCATAGCCAGTCGTATGAGAATATAAAGAAACAACTCGAAGCCAATAATTTTGAAACTCAATCATTATTCGACGAAACAGCAGAATCCGAAAAAGAACAGAATTTAGTTACAATAATAAAAGTATTCGCATACGGATTTATAATATTAATATCGCTGATAGCCTGTGCTAACGTATTCAATACGATTTCAACCAACGTCATTTTAAGACGGCGTGAATTTGCTATGTTGCGTTCAATCGGCATGACCAACAAGGAACTCCGCAGAATGATGAATTACGAGTGCCTGATGTATGGTAGTAAATCGCTGATATTCGGATTGCCGGTATCTTTCGGAATGTCTTATCTGATACACATTGCAATGCATAACGGCTTTGATAACGATTTCTTTATTCCGTGGAAAGCGGTAGCAATAGCGGTACTGAGCGTATTTTTAGTAGTATTCGCAACAATGCTTTACTCAATGTCAAAGATAAAAGCGGATAATCTTATAGAAACTCTCAAGAACGAAAACATATAAACCCTCAAGGACAGATATATTATTATCTGTCCTTTTTTCTTGACAGTCTCTTAAATTTATGATATAATAGGTAAAATAATACAGGAGGCAATTTATGATAAGAAAAAGAATAGGTATGGAAAACGTTCCGGAAAGTATTGATGTACTTTTTCATTCTGAAGAAAAAGAATTTTTAGTAATATGCGTTAGTGAAGATTACGGCTATGAACGTGGTGACTACTGGGAAAAGAATGTTGATATTCTTGGTTACGTTGAAACAGAAACAGGTAGCAAAAGTAATATAAAAGGTTGTTTGATATACGCCGATAGAGATTTTGAAGATTGTTTTTTCGATAATGAGAAAATTTATCGTATAAAGGGCAGACTGTCAAAATCTTCTGACAATGATATTTATGTTACTGAAATAATTTCTGAAAATGAAAAAAATGATTTTCTTACAGACCTGCTCACAGAGTACAGAAAAGAAGTTTTCGTTATTTCTGCTGTACTGGGAAAGCTTATTCTTAATAAAGAATTGAATTGGTTTGAAACAACGGTAGACTGGTGCGGAAAAAATGCCGGATTTTCAGTCAATAATAATATAGACGAAAATATTACTGATGCTGAGGAATTTTACAGAAACCGTCACGAATGGGATAAAAAAGCTCGTGAATACGCATCAGAAAGCCTTATAGAACTTGCTAACGACTGGAAATATTCTGAAGTAGAAAATGATGATGATTTTGTTGAAATTACGGAAAAAGAGTTTGCGGAAAGGCTTGAAATAAATGATATAGCATTTTATGCAGACGGAAATTTTAATATATATTATGCTGATGACGATATGTTCTGGGGACATACTGTTATAGTTTCCGGAAATATCAGAACCGGCTTTAATGAAGCTTATTTTTAAGGAGAATTTCATGGAACAGAAAAGACCTCGTTCAAGGGAAAAAAATGTAACTTCCGGCGGAAAAGGCGTTCATAAAAGGGGAGACGGTCTCGGCACTGGAAACGTCGGCGGACAGGATTATTCCGGTAAAAAATCTTCCGGAGGCGGTACGAAAAAAGCGGTTGCCGGAGGTGGCGGAAGTGCTTTATTACTGTTACTTCTGTTACTTTTCAAGGGCGGAGCAGGCGGATTACTTGGCAATAACGACAATAAACCTGATACTTCCGGATATTCTGCGAGTACGGAAACAAATGTTGATAATACTGTTGCAAACGGTTCAAGGGAAAAGCGTACACAGATAGTAGGAAATAATCAGGACAAAATAACGATAATGGTCTATATGTGCGGAACTGACCTCGAATCAAAATATAAAATGGCATCTTCCGACATAGAGGAAATGAAATCGGCTACACTCGGAAACAATATCGACATTATAATATATACCGGTGGTTGTTCGGAATGGCATTCAAACGGAATAAGTCCGGCAGTGAATCAGATTTATCAGATAAAAAACGGTCAGCTTATAAACCTTGTTACTGATGACGGTACAAAATCTATGACAGACCCGCAAACTCTTTCCGGATTTATAAAATACTGTAGCAGTAATTTTCCGGCGAATCGGAACGAGTTGATATTATGGGACCATGGCGGAGGTTCAGTAAGCGGTTACGGTTACGACGAAAAATATAAATCCGGTGGGTCAATGAACTTAGGCGGAATAAGTCAGGCACTTAGGGACGGCGGAATAACTTTCGATTTTATCGGATTTGATGCTTGTCTTATGGCTACCGCTGAAACGGCGTTCATGCTTGACCCTTATGCAGATTATCTTATAGCTTCCGAGGAAACTGAACCAGGTATAGGCTGGTACTATACAGACTGGTTAAGTAAATTAGGTAGTAATACGTCAATGTCAACAGTCGATATAGGAAAAAATATAGTAGATGATTTTGTCACACGTTGTGACCAGAAGTGTAAAGGTCAGAAGACTACACTTTCCGTAATCGATTTGGCGGAATTTTCACATACGATACCCGAAAAGTTAAATAATTTTGCACAGTCAGTAAGCAATAAGATAGTCAATAACGATTATCAGAGTGTTTCCGACGCACGCTACAAGACAAGGGAATTTGCACAGAGTTCAAAAATTGACCAGATAGACCTTGTTAATTTTGCAGAAAACGTCGGTACACCGGAAGCAACAGAATTAAGTAAGGCTCTTAAAGATGCTGTTAAATATAACCGTACATCATCGAGTATAACAAACGCCTACGGAGTATCTATATACTTTCCGTATCAGCGTACATCTTATGTTGATTCTGCTTGTAATATATATAGTAATATCGGTATGGATTCCAGTTACAGTAACTGTATAAGACAGTTTGCGAAACTCGAAACAAGCGGACAGGTTGCAAACAGTAGTAATAATTCGCCGTTGTCGTCGCTTTTCGGAATGGTAAGTAATACGGTCTCTGCCGGAAACGTCGATATTATAGGCGGTCTTATAAATACTTTTATGGGAAATTCCGCCGGAAAGAGTATCAGTTATATGAATGATACTTCTATTTCACAGGAAAATGTCAATGAATATGTTGCACAGAAGTTCTTTGATTCAAGTAATCTTGTATGGGAGCAGGACGAAAACGGTTATTTTATGTCACTGCCGGAAAGTCAATGGGAACTGGTTCATAAAATAGACCTCAATATGTTCTATGATGACGGCAATGGTTATATAGATTTAGGGCTTGACAATATATACGATTTCGACAGTAACGGCAATCTGATACCCGATACTGACAGAAACTGGTTAGCGATAAACGGTCAGCCGGTGGCGTACTATCATACGGACACTACAGAAATCGGTGAAGATTATACGATTTCCGGATATGTTCCGGCTATGCTGAATGGTGACAGAGTTAATTTAATACTTGTCTTCGATAACGAAAATCCGGACGGATATATTGCCGGAGCGTCCACAGATTACGTCGACAGCGAAACTGATACAGTACCGAAAAATATAATTGAAATCAATACCGGCGATACTCTTGACTTCCTGTGCGATTTCTACAGTTATGACGGTTCGTATCAGGACAGTTACTACCTCGGCGAAACTATGACTGTTCCGGAAAACATCACAATAAGTAACGTTGATGTCGGTGACGGTGAAGTAAAATTAATGTATCGTTTCACAGATATATATAATCAGGAATACTGGTCAGAATCTATAACCAGTTAAGGAGTTTATTATGTACAGAATACTACTTGTTGAAGACGATAAGAATATTATAGAAAATCTTACGGAATTTCTACGCCGTGAGGGCTTTGACATTAAACACGCTTCCGGACAGGCAAAAGCCCTTGAAATTCTTTCGGAAAATCAGTTTGACCTTGTACTACTGGATATAATGCTTGCCGACGGTAATGGTTTCACAACCTGCTCCGCTATAAAGTCGGAATATAATATACCGGTTATTTTCCTTACGGCTTCCGGAGATGAGTACAGTACAGTGACAGGTTTTGAACTCGGTGCAGATGACTATATTTCAAAACCGTTCCGACCTCGTGAACTTGTCTCACGGATAAAGAATATTCTGAGACTTACCGGCAATTCCGGCGGTATAACACAAATCGGTGATGTTTCAGTAGATACAGTAAGAGGTACAGCCAGCCGTGACGGTAAAGACTTATTTCTTTCGGCACTGGAATATCGTTTATTGTTGGTTTTCATAAATAATAAAAATACGGTTCTTACACGGACACGTCTGCTTGAAACTATATGGGACGTAGCCGGAGAATTTGTCAACGATAATACGCTGACCGTATATATAAAACGTCTCCGTGAAAAAATAGAGAAAGACCCTCAGAAACCGGAAATAATAAAGACGGTACGTGGTATGGGATACAGGCTTGACTTATGATTATGCGGAATAATGAAGTACACGGGATTTTTGTTATACAATGTATTGTTACGGCACTTGCGACTATACTTACTGCCATACTTGATATAAAATACGGTATCATAACACTTGTATTATGCGTGATATTTATAATTATATATATTGCTTCCGTAAAGAAACGTTATAAACTTTTTGCGGAACTGGCATTGGATATAGACAGAATACTTCACAGTGACAATGATGTTATGCTTGAAAAGTACGAAGAGGGCGAACTCGCCATACTACAGAACGAACTGTACAAAATGGTAAACCGTCTGAGACATCAGAAGCAGTCGCTACAGGACGATAAAATATATCTGTCGGATTCGATAGCGGATATATCACACCAGTTACGGACACCGTTGACGTCAATAAACCTGCTCCTGACTATGCTTTCCGAACCGGATTTATCGGAAGAAAAGAAGTTCACGATAACGCATAAACTCTATGAAATGCTTTCACGTATAGACTGGCTTATAACAACACTACTGAAAATATCACGTCTCGATGCCGGAACGGTACAGTTCCATACGGAAAATATATCACTTTCGGAACTGATAAAGAAATCATGTTCAGCACTGGTTATACCCATAGAACTACGTGAACAGAAGTTAATAATAAACACTTCCGGAAATTTTTCCGGCGATATTTCATGGACTTCCGAGGCAATCGGAAACATAGTAAAAAACTGCATGGAACATACACACATAGGCGGTACTATCACGATAAAAGCCATAGACAATCCGCTGTATACGGAAATAATAATATCCGATACCGGCGACGGCATATCCGAAAAGGATTTACCTCATATTTTTGAACGCTTCTATAAGGGTGAACACTCCGATGAGAACAGTTTCGGGATAGGTCTTGCATTATCGAGAATGATTATAACACGTCAGAACGGTACTATAAAAGCGGAAAATAAATCAGGTGCATTTTTTACCATAAGATTCTACAAAGTTACTATTTAAATCTTGACAAACCGGAAATATTATGATATAATAAGAAAAATCAGAAAGGACTGATATTTCATGCGTAAATTTGAAGGCTTCATGCATGGCGTGAATCTCGGTGGCTGGCTCTCACAGGCAGATGATACTTCCGAAAATCACTACAGAAATTTTATCACAGAATCCGATATTGAATATATCTCCTCACTCGGTCTTGACCATGTAAGAATACCGGTTGATTATCCGGTAATCGAGGAAGAAGATGGTACAATCAAACCGGACGGCTATAATTATCTTGATAACTGTCTTGAATGGTGCAGAAAACATAATCTTAATATGATTATTGATTTACATAAGGCATTCGGGTATTCTTTTGACCCGCTCGACAAAACCGACAAGACTTTATTTTACAAAGAAGAAAAAATTCAGGAGCGTTTTTATTCTCTATGGCGTACAATTGCTACACGTTACGGAAAATATTATGATACCGTTGCATTTGAATTACTGAATGAAATCGTAGAACCGTCAGTAGCGGAGGCGTGGAACAACATAGCACTTAAAACGATACGTGAAATACGTACAGTTGCACCGGATTCGTGGATTATATTCGGCGGAACTATGTACAATAATGTATTGAGTGTTCCGGCACTCGCTGACCCACGGGACGATAAAGTAGTATATACATTCCATAGTTACGAACCACTTATATTTACGCATCAGGGAGCGTACTGGGTTGATAATATGCCCTCGGATTTCAGAATAGGCTATCCGGCGGACATTGAGGAGTACAGAAAAGAAAGTAAACGACTTTCACCACAGCTTGCCGGAGCTATTTATAATGAAAATCTTACGGAAATATCGCCTGATTTCTTTGAAACTCTTTTCAGACCTGCTCTTGAAACTGCTGAATCACGTAATATACCGCTTTACTGTGGTGAGTACGGAGTTATTGACCTTGCCGACGATACTTCCAAAATAAACTGGACTTCCGATATATGTTCAGTCTTCGATAAGTACGGTATAGGAAGAGCCTACTGGAATTACAAGGAAAAAGACTACGGCATAATAAATATCAGTGACGAAAACATAAGAAAAAAACTCGCTGAAAAACTGTAAAAACAAAGACTGTACAGAAAAATCTGTACAGCCTTTTTGTATTATTTTATTACACTGAATGCATTTTCTACAACTTTTTCGTCTGGAGCTTTAGTAAAACTGCTCACAATCGGTACGATAATAAGCGATATAATCATAGCAAATGCACCGGCATTAATAGGTGAAAGAAGATTTATCTTCAGACCCATATCAATGACTGACTGTTTCACGCCGTCGAATGCGGAAATATTCATGCTGAACAGAAGCATATGTATAACACTTATGCCAATACCTGTACAGAAACTTGTCCAGCAGGCAGTTTTTGTAGCTTTTTTCATGAAAAGTCCGTACAGGAAAGGACCTAAAAATGCTCCGGATAATGCACCCCACGAATAAGACATAAGCGTTGAAATAGAGGCGTTCTTGTTACAGGCAATAATTACGGAAATAATCAGGAAAACCGCTATAAATACACGCATAACTGTCATCTGCTTTTTGTCGGAAAAATTTTTGACGTGAGGTTTTATTAAATCGTTTGTGAGTGTGGAACTTGATGTCAGAACCAGTGAAGAAAGTGTAGACAATGATGCGGAAAGTACCAGTACAACAACCAGTCCTATTAATACACTTGGTAATGCTTTCTGAAGAAGAGCAGGTACCATAGTATCGTATACCGGCTTGCCGTTGACAGTTTCAATGAAATCCTTTCCGGATTCATTCGGGTCAAGAGTACAATAGAGACGTACAAATCCGCCCATAAAGTAAGAACCTCCGGCGACTACCAGTGCGAAAAATGTTGAGATTATCGCCCCTTTTTTTATAGCCTGCTCATCTTTGATGGCATAGAATTTCTGTACCATCTGCGGAAGTCCCCACGTGCCAAGTGAAGTAAGTATAACAACACCTAAAAGATTTATCGGGTCAGGACCTGTTAAAGAACCTAATTTTTCAGTATCGGCTATTTCTGAAAGCTGTTCTATGGCACTTGAAAAACCGCCTTTTGTCTTGACTGTCAGTGCTACAACCGTTGCGATACCTATTAACATGATGATTCCCTGAAAGAAATCGTTAAGAGCCGTTGCCTTATATCCGCCTAACATTACGTATATTGCGGAAAGTACAGCCATTGCAATAATTATCACTGTAGAACCGTTCTCACCGAAATCAAAGACCATTCCGAAAAGTCTTGACAGTCCGTTATATACCGAAGCTGTATAAGGTATCAGGAATATGAACACTATAACGGCAGATGCGGTTTTAAGTGATTTTGAGTTGAAACGGTATTCGAAAAATTCCGGCATAGTCTTTGCGTTGAGGTGATTGGACATAAGACGGGTACGTTTACCGATAAGGAAGAACGGTATAAGACTACCGATAATGGCGTTACCGATTCCCACCCACGAAGCAGATACGCCATACATCCAGCCGAACTGACCGGCATAGCCTATGAATACTACCGCCGAAAAATAAGTAGTACCATAGGAAAAGGCTGTCAGCCAGCCACCTACACTTCTACCGCCTAACATGAAATCGTCTGTTGATTTCGTCAGCCGTGAAGTGTAGAAGCCTATTCCCACCATAACTAAAACATATACAGCGAGAATAACAAGAGTTGCTGTTTTCATTTAAAAACTTCTCCATTCTGTAAAAATTCACTGCTTTAAAGCCTTAATAGTTTAAAGAAGTGTAATTTTATTATAATATATACGGAACGTTTTGTCAATCCTGAAATTAATACTTGCAATTATTTCTGATATGTGGTAGAATATTACTGTAGTCAGAAAATTTTCAAATCAGGAGGAGTTTATATGTTATCTGATATAGAAATCGCACAGGGTGCGGAAATGAAATATATTAATGAAATCGCCGAATCAATCGGCATAGATTACGATGACCTCGAACCATACGGACATTATAAGGCGAAAGTTTCGGAAAGGTTATATTCCAGACTTGCCGGTAAACAGGACGGTAAACTGATACTTGTCACGGCAATAAATCCTACACCGGCAGGCGAAGGCAAAACTACTGTAAGTGCCGGTCTCGCCGAAGCTATGGGCAGAATCGGTAAAAATGCGGTACTTGCACTTCGTGAACCCTCTTTAGGTCCGGTTTTCGGAATAAAAGGCGGTGCAGCCGGTGGCGGATATGCTCAGGTAGTACCTATGGAAGATATAAACCTGCACTTCACCGGAGATATGCACGCTATAACTTCAGCGAATAATCTTCTGTGTGCGATGATTGATAATCATATCCAGCAGGGAAATGAACTCCGCATTGACCAGCGACGCATTATGTTTAAACGCTGTATGGATATGAATGACAGAGCATTAAGAAATATTGTTATCGGTCTGGGTGGGAAGTTAAACGGCGTACCTCGTGAAGACGGATTCAATATAACAGTTGCTTCGGAAATAATGGCTATACTGTGTCTTGCTTCCGATATTGCAGACCTGAAAAAACGTCTCGGAAATATTCTCGTTGCGTATAATCTCGACGGTGTACCGGTATTCGCTGAACAGTTAGGCGTATGCGGTGCAATGACTGCACTTCTTAAAGACGCTCTTAAACCTAATCTTGTTCAGACTCTTGAAAATAATCCGGCATTCATACACGGCGGACCTTTTGCGAATATTGCACACGGTTGTAACTCGTTGAGAGCTACTAAACTTGCCCTCAAACTCGGCGACTACTGCATTACAGAAGCCGGTTTCGGTTCTGATTTAGGTGCGGAAAAATTCTTTGATATAAAGTGCAGATACGGTAATTTAAAGCCGTCATGTGTGGTACTCGTTGCGACTATAAGAGCCTTGAAATATAACGGCGGTGTCGCAATTGCTGAACTTTCAGCGGAAAATGTACCGGCACTGGAAAAAGGTATCGTAAACTTAAAAACCCATATCGAGAATATGCAGAAATATAACGTACCTGTTGTGGTTGCAATAAACAGGTTCGGAACGGATACTGATAATGAAGTTAAATTCATAGAAGATTTCTGTGCTGAAATGGGTGTTGAAGTCTCTATGTGCGAAGTCTTTGCAAAAGGCGGTGAGGGTGGTATTGACCTCGCTGAAAAAGTATGTACTGTAATTGATTCCGAAACAGAAAACAATTTCAGACCTATCTATGACGAAAAACTTTCCGTAAAGGAAAAAACAGAAATTATCGCCCGTGAAATATACCGTGCAGACGGCGTTATATATACCGCACAGGCTGAAAAAGCTATCAAGGAAATCGAAAGTATAGGTTTCGGACAGTTACCTGTATGTATCGCAAAAACTCAGTATTCACTGTCTGATAATCCGGCATTACTCGGAAAACCTGAAAACTTTAAAATAACGGTCCGTGATGCTAAACTTTCTGCCGGAGCAGGTTTCATAGTAATCTATACCGGCGATATTCTCACTATGCCAGGCTTACCGAAAAAACCGTCGGCATTTAACATTGACTGCGACGAAAACGGTAATATTACGGGGCTTTTCTGATATGAGAGTTATCACACACACACCGGAAGAAACTATTAAAGTCGCTGAAAAAATAGGTAAAAAATTACAGGAAGGCGATATGATTATATATAAAGGCGGTCTCGGAGCAGGTAAGACTACTTTCACAAGAGGACTTGCAACCGGTCTCGGACTTGGTGACTGTGTATCTTCACCGACGTTTGCCCTTGTCAACGAATATCAGGGAAAAAATATAACGCTGTATCACTTCGATATGTACCGCATACAGACGGAAGAGGGACTTGAATCAACCGGATTTTTTGATTATCCGTTTGAAGATAATATCGCTGTTATTGAGTGGTCAGAAAATATTATCGACTTTCTGCCGGAAAATACTATAAATATAACGATAAACGTCATAAACGAAACCGACAGGGAAATTATTATCGAAGGTGGTGAAAGATTTTGTTGATACTCGGCATTGATACATCGGGGAAAACTGCATCTTCCGCACTGTTCGATACCAAAACGGAAACTTTTCTGGCTGAAAGCACTCTGTATACTCAGAAAACGCATTCACAGGTTATAATGCCTATGATAAAGAATATGCTATCAGATGTCGGAAAAAATATGTCCGATATTGACAGAATAGCTGTTGCAAATGGTCCGGGGTCATATACCGGTCTGAGAATAGGCGTTGCCGGAGTAAAGGCTATGTGTTTCGCACTGGACTGTAAATGTATCGGAGTTTCCACGCTGAAAGGACTTGCATATAATAATGTAGCATTTCACGGTACTATATGTGCCGTAATGAAAGCACGTGGCGAACTGGTTTACACCTGCTCATACAGAAGTGACGGCTATTCACTGGAGAGTATTTGCGAAGAATCCATTATAAGCCGTGACGAATTAGCCGAATTTCTTGCATTTAACGGTACGGACGTACTACTATGCGGTGACGGAGCAGGCGATTTTTTCAGTGATTACCAGTCGCCAAGGTTATTCATAGCACCACCGCAAAGCAGATTACAGAACGCCTGCGGAATATGTATCGCATCACTTTCGGAAAATGAAATTTCACCCGATAAACTGGAGGTATCGTATTTACAGAAAGTAAAGGCGGAAAAGGATTTGGAGGAAAAAAACAGATGACAGAATCTGAAATCCGTGAAACTGTCAGAAAAATATGCGATTGTGAATTTTCAGAGGAAGATAATGATTACTGGCTTGACGTACTGGAAAAGGAAACAGGTCTTGTAAATGTTTCGGATTATATTTACTGGTGCGATTTAGTCGGGCTTGATGATAACTGTTCCGCTGAAGAAATAGCAGACAGGATTATTTCTGATATGAAAAATAAAAATCATATAATACCAATGAAATGGGAGGGTTATAAAATGATTGCAATAGGTTGTGACCACGCCGGTGTGGATATGAAAAAAGCTGTCATTGAAGCACTTAAGGAAAAAGGTTTTGAATTCAAGGATATGGGTACGGATGGTCAGCCATGTGATTATCCGGTAATCGCAAAGGCAGTATGCGACGAGATAATTTCCGGTAACTGCGAAAAGGGTATACTGATATGCGGTACTGGTATAGGAATGTCAATGGCATCAAACAAGATAAAAGGTATAAGGTCTGCACTGTGTTCGGATTCATTTTCCGCAAAATTCACACGTCTGCACAATGACGCTAATGTTATGTGCATGGGTGCAAGAGTTATCGGAAACGGTCTCGCTGTGGAACTCGCTGAAATTTTCCTGACTACCGGTTTTGAGGGTGGCAGACATCAGCGGAGAATTGACCTTATCACCGATATAGAAAATAATAATCTGTAATAATCAGGTTAAAATATAAAGGAGGTACTGAATTATGGGAGCTTTACACATTATTGACCACCCACTTGTTCAGCATAAAATTTCACTTATGAGAGACAAGAACACCGGTTCAAAGGAGTTCAGGGAACTTGTTTCGGAAACTGCTATGTTTATATGTTACGAGGCTACACGTGATTTGCCTTTAAAGGAAATCGAACTTGAAACGCCGGTAGCAGTCGCAAAGACAAAAATCATTTCAGGAAGAAAACTCGCTTTTGTACCGATTCTGAGAGCAGGTCTCGGTATGGTAGAGGGCGTAACCGCACTTGTACCGGCTGCCAAAATCGGACATATCGGACTGTTCAGAGACCCTGAAACACATCAGGCAGTCAAGTACTATGCGAAACTTCCGGACGACGTAGCCGAAAGAGACTGCATTATTATTGACCCTATGCTTGCTACAGGATATTCCGCCTGTGTAGCTATAGACGAACTCAAAAAACTCGGAGTAAAGCATATAAAGTTTATGTGTATCATCTGTTCTCCGGAGGGTGTCGAGGCTGTACAGACCGCACACCCTGATGTCGAGATATACGCCGGTGCGGAAGATAAATGTCTGAATGAAGATAAATTCATAGTACCAGGTATAGGTGACGCCGGTGACAGAATGTTCGGTACAAAATAATTATAAGGAGTGTTTAAAATGTCAAACGAATGCAATAACGATTGTTCAGGCTGTGCGAGTGCCGGTAACTGCAATAAGCCACAAAGTTTTCTCGAAAAGCCTAACGCTATGAGTGAAATAGGTAAGGTTATAGGAATCGTCAGCGGTAAGGGCGGTGTCGGAAAAACTATGATTTCCTCACTGTTGGCGGTAAGTATGCACAGAAGAAATAAAAACGTCGGTATTCTCGACGCCGATATAACTGGACCGTCAGTGCCGACTGCTTTCGGCGTACACGGTTCACCGGATGTATGCGAAAGTGGTATTTTCCCGAAAAAAAGCAAAATGGGTGTTGATGTAATGTCAATAAACATTCTGCTTGAAGACGAAACAGCACCGGTTGTATGGAGAGGTCCAATAATCGCCGGAACGGTAAAGCAGTTCTGGACTGACGTTATTTGGAAAGATGACTATTTATTTGTAGATATGCCCCCCGGAACTGGTGATGTACCGCTTACAGTTTTCCAGTCACTGCCGGTTGACGGTATAGTTATTGTAACGTCACCGCAGGAACTTGTTTCAATGATAGTCGGAAAAGCTGTTAAAATGGCTCAGATGATGGATATTCCGATTATTGGAATTATCGAAAATATGAGTTATTACGAGTGTCCGGACTGTGGTAAGAAGATAAATGTATTTGGTGAAAGCCATGTCGACGAGGTAGCGGAAAAATACGGTATTCCGGTACTTGCTAAACTTCCGGTATGTACAGAACTTGCAAAACTCTGTGATAACGGAACTATAGAACTTTTCGAGGGCAACTGGTTGGAAAATGCCGTAGATGCTATAGAAAAACTCTGATTATTATAACTGTACGGATTTTTTTCCGTACAGTTATTTATAATGCTATAAAATTAATATATTAAACTTTATAGTTTTGAAAATACCGTTTTTTTGTACATATTGACGGTAATTACTGGTGTTTTCCATTATAGACCGATACAGCGTATTGCACAAATATTACACCTGTTCCGGATTATTATTTTATTATGAAAGAAAGTAAAAATATTATGAAAATTATATGTAAACAATGTCATAAGGAGTTTGAAATAACTGCTTCAGAAATCGAATACTTCAGAAGTAAAAATCTGAATATCCCGAAAAGATGTAAAAACTGTCGGGAAATAAACAGGAGAATCAATAATCCGGATAATTATAATTCTGCCGAATCAAAAATTATAAACTACAAGACTATTATCATAATATTATGTCTGATTATAGTTGCTATACTGATTGTTGCCGGTACTGCTATATATGTACTGTCTCCGGAAGATAATTCACATACGGATAATTCAGCGGTTATGACGCATACACAACAGACTACATCTACTGTACAAACTGAAACATTTACGACTACTGAACAAACCACATCGGTTAAAACAACTAAAACAATTAAAACTCCGGAGCAGGTCACTACAACACAGCCGGTTATACAGACTGCACAGGCGGAAGTAATTACATATTATCTGAATACATATCGGAAAAAATTTCATAAACCTGATTGCGACAGCGTTACACAAATGAACTCCAAAAACAGAAAAGCATTTTACGGTACGAGAGATGAGGCAATTGCACAAGGTTATTCACCGTGTGGCAACTGCAACCCATAACCAAATTAAACCTTATCGTTATAAAAACGTTTAATTTTTGTGCATAAGGAGAGAATATAAATGAATAAACAACAGTTTTTTTCAAATATTATGGCAATATGTGACTGGAATAAGATTGGAAATGACGAAGAAGTTATAAAGCCTTTGATTACATATTTATCACAGCAGTCTGATGAAGAAATTTTTTCATTTGATGATATTATGACCGAATTACTATATATGCTTGATACAAGAAAAAACTTTAAAAAAGCCTGTGAAATATATGACCATTCAGAAGATACTTTTCTGTATTCACGATGCG
>JAAVHK010000088.1 GCA_014799765.1 Ruminococcus sp. | reverse complement strand
CAGTCAAAGAACAAACTCCCGGTTAAACTGTCAATGAAACAATTCAGGACATAACACAGAAAATAGTACAGAAAATAACTAAAAATCCTGATACTACTATCACAAACATTTCAAAGAAAAGCAAGTCTACAGCTATAACATTATGCTGTCTGGGATTTTTCGGACTTGGTGGAATACACCGTTTCTATGCCGGAAAAGTAGGTACGGGCATAATATGGTTATGTACACTTGGCTGTTTCGGAATAGGTACTGTCATGGATTTGGTATCACTTATAATAAACAAGTTCGATGACAATGAGGAAAAACTTATCAGAAAATGGTAAAGAAATATTTCATGTAATAAGGAGTGAATATATATGAAATGTCCATATTGCGGAGCAGAAACTACAAATCGCAAATGCGAATACTGTAATTCAGACCTCAGCGAACAATACATGAATAACGGTACTATCGGCGGTGCTGTTTCGGGAGCAATAAATAATATCGGTCAGAGTATCGCCAACAACATAAACAACATACCTAACAACTTCAACAACACCAGAGCAGGTAACTTCCCTAATAATAACCCTAATATGCCCAATAACTATCCTAACAACTATCAGAACATGGGTAACGCACAGCCACAGTTTGTACAGAACATAATAATAGGACAGAATCCACAGCCACAACAACAAGTCAATCCACTTAAATCGCCAAAAAATAAGACCCTCGCAATAGTACTGTGTATAATAGGATTCTTTGGTGTAAGCGGACTTCATCGTTTTTATACCGGACATATTTTGTCAGGTATACTATGGATATGTACCGCCGGTCTCGGTGGAATCGGTACTCTTATAGACCTGCTCCTGCTTCTTACCAACGGCTTCAAAGACAGCAATCAATTAAAACTTCTACCGGAGGGAAATTCATGAAAAATATTATAGTACTCGTTTCGGGTGGCGGTACGAATTTACAGGCACTCATTGACGCACAGAAATCCGGTATCATAAAGAACGGAAAAATTACCTGTGTCATATCCTCTAAACCTGATGTCTATGCACTCGAAAGGGCAAGAAACAACGATATTCTGACAAAAGTTATCCCACGCAAAAACTATCCCGACAGTGTGACATATAGTCAGGAAATTTTAAAGACCCTCAACGAACTGAAAGCGGATTTGGTAGTACTCGCCGGATTCATGACCATTCTTGACGAATGTATTACAAAGGAATACGCCTATAAGATAATAAATGTTCACCCTGCTCTGATACCGTCATTCTGTGGTGAGGGTTTCTACGGACTGAAAGTACACGAAAAAGCCCTTGAATACGGTGTAAAGGTATCGGGTGCGACAATACATTTTGTCAACGAAAAAGCAGATGCCGGTGCGATAATATTACAAGGTGTGGTAGACGTTGAAAACGACGATACACCGGAAATTCTGCAACGTCGTATTATGGAGAACGTCGAATGGAAATTACTTCCGGAAGCTGTTTCGCTTTTCTGTCAGGATAAAATAGAAATCATTGACGGAAAGGCATACGTCAAGTAATGAAAAAATTAATTATATCAATAATATGTCTGTTTACGCTTACTTCATGCGTAAATAATGTTACAAATCATGATTCTATTGAAAAAAAGAAATATAATATCGAAAATGCCGTTGACGGCAAGTATACTGTTATATATACAGAAACATCAGCTATTCCTGATGATAGGCTTTACATTGAGGTAAAAAAAGACAATGATGTTATATTTACATTCCGTACAGATGCAAAAGGTCAGTACAGACTACCGGAAAAAGTCGCCTGTCTTTTCGACTATGACGGCGAAAAAGTCTATTATATACAGAATTATCCTCGTGAAGAAGATAAACCATCTTGTTGGCTTTCGTGCAGTAATGAAAAATGTCGTTTTAATTTCAATGATAATCCGGAAGATGTTGCTGAATTTTTACAGGAAAATATATCGGAACAGGAAATTATTGATATATTCGACAAATGCGGATATGACAATCAGTATATTCTTGACATCTACAGATATTCCGGAAAGGACTGATTTTTATTAAAAAATTAATTATATCAATAATCTGTCTGTTTATGCTTACTTCATGCGGAAAAATTGAAATGATTCTTGAAACTACTGAAAAATTTCTTGAAGAAACTCATACTGAGTATCCTGTTGTAACATATGAAATTGAAAACATTGTTGACGGAAAATACACTGTTGTCTATAAGTTGAGAACAGGTTTTCCTGATATGAACGTTGATGTTGAAATACAAAAATCTTATGATGTAATATATAAATACAGTTCGGAATGGGACGGACCTATAGATATTCCTGAAGATATTTCAGTATGGAATAAAACTGAAAGTTTACCGGAAAAAATAGTTTATCTCTTTGAATATGACGGCGGAGATGTATATTATATTCAGAATAATATACTGTTACCGTATGGAAATAGAATTTCTAAACCTATGTGTAAAATTGTTTACGACGGCGAAAATGTTCCTGATTGCATGGGCAACCATAATGATTTGTGGGTAGATTTGAATACTCCTTATACTGAACATGAACGGGAAACAATCAGAAAAACTGCCGGATTTCTGCATGAAAACATATCGGAGCAGGAAATTATTGATATATTTGACAACTGCGGATATGACAATCAGTACATTCTTGACATCTACAGATATTCCGGAAAGGACTGATTTTATGATTACAGATATAAAAAAAGGCAGATACGGCATAGAGGGAAAAATGTACTCTGAAATATTCGGTACTGAAATGGAAGTCATGATTGACGAGGAATGTAGTATTGAATACGCTCAGAAATGTGCGGAACACTTCAATAACCTCAGCGGTGAAATGGTTGAAACTATCTGCAAAGGTGCAAAATCCTACTGTCTTGACTTCATGGAGCTTGCATACGGTGACTGGGACGAGGAATTGACAATACCTGTAAATTCTGAAACTCCGCCACTTGAAATGCTGAAATGTTTCAGACCTCAAATGCTTGTAATCGAAGAACCCGAAGACGAAAACAAAATCGGCTATCAGCTTGAATGTAGCTGTGACTGGGAAATTGAACACGGCATGGAAATTGATATACTCGGCAACAAAGTTGTGTATCTCAGTTCATTCAACGGTTACTCGCCGTGGTATGAATACGAAGATGATGACGAATCAAATTATATAAATAAAATATAAAGGAGAATAATTTATCATGAAAAAACTTGATATTGCACAGGAATTAAACTCAAACGCCTACCCCGGAAGAGGTATCATTATAGGCAGATGTGAATGCGGTAAGTATGCCGTTACAGCATATTTTATCATGGGCAGAAGCGAAAACAGTCGTAACCGTGTATTCGTCGAGGAGGGCAGAGGCATACGCACACAGGCTTTTGACCCCTCAAAACTCACTGACCCGCATCTCATAATATATGCTCCGGTGCGTGTTCTCGGAAACAAACTCATCGTCACAAACGGTGACCAGACCGACACAATTTACGAACTCATGGACAAACAGTTTACTTTTGAACAGTCGCTCCGCACACGTGAGTTTGAAGACGACGCACCAAACTATACACCAAGAATTTCCGGTATACTGCACTTTGAGGACGGCGGATTCAATTACGCAATGTCGATACTGAAAAGTGCTGACGGTAATCCCGATTCCTGTCTGAGACACACCTACACATACAGCAATCCTCTTGCCGGTGAGGGACATTTCATACACACATATATGGGCGACGGTAATCCGCTTCCGAGTTTCGAGGGTGAGCCTAAACTCATTGAAATAAAGGGCGGTATAGACGAATTTACGGACACACTATGGAACAATCTGAACGAAGACAACAAGGTATCACTTTTTGTACGCTACACAAATCTTGAAACAGGTGAAGAGGAAACAAGAATTATAAATAAAAACAAATAATTAAATAAGGTCAGAAAAAAGGAGATGACCATTTTATGACAGAATTTCTGAAATGTCCGAACTGTAATGCACAACTCCACGCAGAAACGGACACCAAAATTATAAAATGTGAATACTGCGATTCAGAAATAATCATAGATAATATTATTCAGAGAACTTCCCCACCAGTGAATAATTATATAAATCCGGAAAATTACGTCAGTACGGGAAATTATAGCGGTTCAGTAAATTATGTCAATACCGGAAACTATACCGAAGAAATGCAAAAATGGAAGAAAAAATTTCATAAAAAACTGATAATTCAGGCTGTACTTACGGCGGTTTTCGGACTTCTTATGGAAACAGATGCGGAAGGTTTAGGAATACTTATGTTTCTTATCGCAACTGTCCAGTCTTTCAGACTACCGATAAAACTTTCACAGGAAAAACCGCTTTTACCGTACGCAAATAACAGCCGGTTACTCGACTTTATAAAGATGTATCCGGCATTTATAGGAACGTTCTGGGGTGGTATGCTGATTATTATGATACTTCTTGAAATGTGACACAACAATTTATTAAAAAATTAAAATATAAGGAGGACATTTATTATGTCAAATGAAATGCAGTTAAAATACGGCTGTAACCCCAATCAGAAACCGTCAAGGGTTTATATGGCTGACGGTTCAGAACTTCCGATAGAGGTTCTCTGTGGCAGACCAGGTTATATAAACCTCCTCGACGCTCTCAACGGCTGGCAGTTAGTCAAGGAACTCAAAAAGGCTACCGGAGTATGTTCTGCTACGTCTTTCAAACACGTTTCACCGGCTGGTGCAGCAATCGGAAGACCACTCAGCGAAGACCTCAAGAAAATATACTGGGTTGATGACCTCGGTGAACTCACACCGCTTGCAAGTGCATACGCAAGGGCAAGAGGTGCTGACAGAATGTCATCATACGGCGATTTTATCGCACTTTCCGACAAGGTGGACGTCTGCACCGCTAAAATGATTCAGAGAGAAGTTTCCGACGGTATAATCGCACCCGATTACGACGAAGAAGCACTTGAAATCCTCAAATCAAAAAGAAAAGGCACATACTGTATTCTGAAAATCGACGAAAATTATATACCTGCTCCGATTGAAACTAAACAGGTTTACGGTG
Organism: Ruminococcus sp.; assembly: GCA_014799765.1. Classification (GTDB taxonomy): domain Bacteria; phylum Bacillota; class Clostridia; order Oscillospirales; family Ruminococcaceae; genus Ruminococcus. The sequence continues at coordinate 1,963 of JAAVHK010000088.1, read as the reverse complement.
TATCTTTTGAACAGGGCAGAAATGAACTTGATATTAACAAGGAACTCCTTGCAAATATAGTAACCGAAAACAAGGACATTCCGGCTGATAAACTCGACGATTTAATGATTTCGCTGATTACTCTTAAATATACACAATCAAATTCCGTATGCTATGTAAAGGACGGTCAGGCAATAGGTATAGGAGCAGGTCAGCAGTCGAGAATACATTGTACACGTCTTGCCGGTCAGAAAGCTGATAACTGGTGGTTGAGACAGTCTCCGAAAGTTATGGGTCTTGAATTTGTTGACGGCATACGTCGTGCAGACCGTGACAACGCTATTGATGTATATATCGGTGACGAATATGAAGACGTTCTCCGTGACGGCGAATGGCAGAAAATTTTCAAGACCAAACCGGAAGTATTTACCGTCGAGGAGAAGAAAGAATGGCTCTCCAAAAATACCGGAGTTTGTCTGGGTTCAGATGCATTCTTCCCGTTTGGCGATAACATAGAACGTGCTAAAAAATCGGGCGTTGAGTATATCGCTGAACCTGGTGGCTCTATCCGTGACGATAACGTTATTGAAACCTGCAACAAGTACAATATCGCTATGGCGTTCACAGGAATCAGACTTTTCCACCACTGATAAAAATGATTTCAGACAGTGCGGAGTTTTTTAACTCCGTACTCCTGAAAAATTAAGCTAAAAATTGATAAGGAGTGATACTTTTGCAGTATTTTTGGGTGAATCAAAGTAAGACCTATCATATAGAGTCAAAATTTGAATTTCTTTGGGCACCACTTTTTAATAAAGGAAATCGTAAAGAATTTCATTGGGAAAATATGTTAAATATAATGAAAGGTGATATAATATTTCACTATTCAAAAGGCAAAATTCGTAATATTAGTATCGCTAAAGGTGAATGTTACAATTGCAATTTACCAGCTGAAATGCATGATTTTTCTGACGCATGGGAAAAAGAAGGTAGAAGAGTGGACAGTAAATATTATACTTTAAATGTACCTCTGCCTATAAAGGACAGCGCCTATATAAACGATATTTTGTATTTAAACAAAACCTTAAAACCTGCTCTCTTTAATAAAAATGATAGGATAAACCAAGGTTATTTATTCCAGTTAAATGAGGAAATGGCAAAATATCTTTTAGATAAAATCGGCGAAATTAATGACCTGTCTTTTTTAGATTAATACAAAAGGAGAATTTAAAATGAAGAATGTTTTAGTAGTCGGCGGTGGTGGACGTGAACACGCTATCATTATGAAACTCGCCGAAAGTAAACACGTTGACAAGCTTTACTGTACACCAGGTAACGCCGGTATCTCAAAGTATGCGGAATGTTTCAACGTTTCCGCAACCGATATTGACGGCGTTGTTTCACTCGCTAAGGAACTCAAACCCGATATGGTAGTAGTCGCACCCGATGACCCTCTTGTAATGGGTATGGTAGATGCTCTTCAGGCAGAAGGTTTCATGACTTTCGGACCTAAAGCCAATTCCGCTATCATAGAGGGTTCGAAAGTATTCTCAAAGGAATTAATGAAAAAATATAATATTCCTACTGCTTTCTATGAGGTCTTCACCGAAAGCGATAAGGCTATTGAATATCTTAAAAAACAGAATACTTATCCGGCTGTTATCAAGGCTGACGGTCTCGCACTCGGAAAGGGTGTAATAATCGCTCAGAACGAAGAAGAAGCTATACAAGCCGTACATGAAATGATTGATAATCTTAAATTCGGAAAGAGTTCCGCAAGAATAGTTATCGAGGAATTTTTAACAGGTCAGGAAGTTTCTGTACTTTCTTTCACCGACGGAAAAACCATTGTACCTATGATTTCCTCTATGGACCATAAAAGAGCCTTAGACGGCGACAAAGGTCTTAATACTGGTGGTATGGGTACTCTTTCGCCTAATCCGTACTATACCGAGGAAGTCGCTAAGGAATGTATGGAAAAAAT
>JAAVHK010000087.1 GCA_014799765.1 Ruminococcus sp. | reverse complement strand
TCAATCTGATTCTGTATAAGTAATGACGTGAAACTTCTTGACGATACGGAAATAACAGAATTTCCGCCGGAAAATTCAACGGAAATGCTATCGGCAAGTCCGTGATGTACTGTTTTATTGTTGATTCTTAAAATTATTTCCGAAACATTTTCCGGTGCTGAAATATTTCCGGAAAATTTTGCTCCTAAACTCGTATAGGACTGGTAGGAATCCTTATGAAAACTGAACGACAATATTTTATCATAAATCATTTCTGAATTATCCGTATTTTTCAGAATTATATCCACGTTCATGAAGTTTCAACGCCTTTCAATGAAATTTCCGTCGCTATCAATGTTACCGTCGCCGAAATATATCCGTTATTTTCGTCGTCGACAACAAATGACTGTACATGACATTTTCCGAAAACTGTTTCTTTATATTCGATACTGAAACTTTCGGTATTATACATCATCTGATTTATTTTCACAAGAAATTCAAGCGGATTTTTATTACAGATACGTCCGCTGAATGTGATTCTGACTGCTTTTTTTCCGGAATTGGTGATTATTTCATTTCCCGATACTGTATTATGTTCGGAAAAATTCTTCACACCGGAAGACTTGAATTTTTCGCAGTACAATGTAAAATCGCCTATCTGTACCGGTACGGATTCTTTTTTATTTATGTAATTCATGTTTCGGTGTTCCTTTCGTAATTTTCGATACCGGTCACGGAAATTTCAGCAGTTAATACAAGTCGGCTTATCTGCGTATCGTGTTTCATTGAAACCTTTTTTATATAAAAGTCAAGACCGGTATTTTCCATAATTACCGGCTTTATGTTTCCGGAAAAATATTCGTATAAATTCTTCATTGAATAACTTTCGGGTGCGGTGACGTTGATAAACAATTCCGCCTTGTATGGTATGAAAACTGTTTCCGGAGAGTATACAGGCTGTTGAGATTCAAACTTATCAGCACCGATTATTGTAAAAAAACTTCTGCTTTTTCTTTCTACCGATACGGCATCATAGGCACTGTATACATCTTTCAGACCTCTTGCCGAAAGTTTTTCAATAACTTCATTTATGATTGAATTTATCATGAACTATTCCTCCTTAATGTCAGAAAATCCCATAAATACGAAAGTTTTTTCCTTGATTAGTTCCGCACATAAATTCATATGGTCATGCAACAGGTTTTCAGCGAATTTCAGGGCGGTATTCTGTGAAGTTGTAAGTAATTTTCCGGCGGAAGTATATTCTGAACGTTCACGGGCGGAATTTACCTGTTGTAATTTATGATTTGCAAAAGATGCACATAAAAAATCAAGTCTTATGTCTGAGGGGTCAGCTTCCGGAAGTAACATCTTTTCCACCTCTATGACCGAAAGCGTTATGAGTGGCATATATTTTTCGGAAGCCTCTTCGCCGGAAAAAAGTTCAAAAAGCGTTTTTATTGATTCTATATTCATAAAACTACCTCTTATTTCATTGAAAATTCGTCTGTTGAAAAATCGTTCTTGTTATCCGGAATAAGCTGTACTTCAGTTTTTCCGGAATATGAACGCCTTTCAAATGATTTCTTTAACTCTATAAGCTGACCTGTATTCATACATTCTGCGGAAATCATAGCGTTTTCAACGGCAGATTTTCCACCGCTGAAAAATGCAAGTCGACGTATATCACGACGGATTTCTTCATCAGCGTTTTTAATATCAACGTCGGAATATGTGGAAATATTTCCGTAATTCGCTGAACGTTTCGTAACACCGGCGTTAATCTGAGCAGGTACGGCAACAAAACTCCATTCATAAGAATCGGTTATATTATCCAGTATCACGTGACACATCTTGTTATTGTAAAATTTTCCCTTTACGTGTACGCAACCGGTTACAGCTTTATCAGTACCGCATATTGAACACTTTCTGCTTGACGCACTGCACGAAATACTTACTTCCTTTTTGATACCGCCTTCGATTTCCGCAATCATATCGGCATTTTCGCCGGTACGTATCATATATGCATTAGCTTTCAGATATTTATAAGGTTCACCATTTTTTGTAAGTCGTGTGTTATCTGTGATGATTTCCGTATCAAATATGCGTGCGTTCTGATTTGTGACTGTAGGGTTGTGGTCAGATATACCGGTTTTGCCGATAAAACTTTCCGCAAGCGTTTCAAGTGCGGAATCCGAAAAGCGTTCAAAATCACGGTCAATATCGTTATCGCACAGGATTACAGGAAATGTATATACTTCTTCTTCCGTGAACGGTCTGCGAGTGAAACTGTTAATTTTTTCAAGAACAGATTTATCCATAAAAAAACTTCCTTTCATGAAATTCAAGGGAACGTATAAATTCATATGCGTTCCCCTGATATAATTATTTATTCGGCAACTTTGAGAATCTTTACAGCATCAGGAGTTATTTTTCTGAAACCACAGGTAATTGATACTGTTATCTGGTCAAGCTGTCTGTCAATGAGTTTGTCAGTTTCCATTACGAGATTTGAGCTTGTAATAAATTCAAGGGCAAAATTTCTGTCAATGCCTATGAGTGTATTGTCACCTACTGCAACGGTCTTGACTAATTCCGCACCGAACGGAAGTATAAGTTTACCGTCTGTATCTACTGAAGTATCGGACAGCTGTTCCATAGCGACTATTTCTGAAGCGATTTCCGGTGAAGTTATGACGGCGTTCATATTGAAACAGTCGAAACTGCCGTAAAGTTTCGCCAGTGAACTATATGTAAGTGCCGGAACTGTTATGACTTCCGCACCTGTTTCGAGTACGGAAACGGCATCTTTTACGACGGCTACAGCGAGTTTAACGCCGATACTTCTGAGCATTACGCCGAAAACATCAAGTCTCTGCTGACGTACTGCTTCATATGAGGCATTAATAAGTCTGCCGTACTTTGAAAGTTTTATAGCAGAGGAACTTTCCTTTACGATAGTTGCCGGAAGTGCGTTAGACTGTGTGGAAGTAGTATATTCTGCGGAATCGTCCATCACACAGCCGAGATACTGAGAACTTCCGCATACAGTCTGTGTAGCACATACGGAAGAAAGTATAGTTTCCTCAAAACCTTTTCTGATACAGCGTGTGACAAATTCCGGAAAAAGTACAGCAGTTTCGGTAGAAGAAAAGAATTTTTCAACACGGTCACAACCCTGTCCGGCAACTCTTATGTTGAATCTTTTTAACTGTCTCTCGAAAGCGTCTAACTTTTCCATAGGCGTACCACAGTAAGCGGAAGTCGGGTCAAGTTCTTCGAGGGCGTTTGTGAAAGATTTTTCGCTGAGATTGTAGAGACCTTTTTCAAGTTTGATATCGTTATACATAATTAATGTACCTCCATAATAAATTTAATCCATATTTTCAAGACGTTTTTCGATTTCCATAGCCTGTGCGTTATGCAGACGTGCTACGGCAAGTTCGGATTCGTCCTGTAAGTTGATGTTATCCCATTCGACACGGCACATAGCACTGTTACCGGTTGAATATATGAACGCTTCCGCCACCTGACATATCACCGGTGTAAGAAGTCGTCTGTAGTATTCGAGTTCAGAAGTAAGTATATCCGCCTGTTGCGAAGACATTCTTTCTGTAGAACTCCAGTTAAGACCAAGAAGAAACGGTGGTATTGATAATTTTGAAATAATCTGCTCCAGTAGCTGACGTACCGGTACATTAGTATCAAAAAGCTGATTTTCCGCACCGATTACTTTAATATCCACGTCGCCGACTGAAACGAAGTCCTTTACCTGACCGTATGAAGAAGATTTCATAGCATCTGACCATTCACGAGCAATCTGTACAGCACGTTCACGGGCGTATGTATAATCATTTTCATTAGACGGTCTGTAAGTAACGGCATAGCGGACATTGCCTGCTCTGTCGAAATTCTGACCTATACATTCGTAGATTCTCATAAGAATACCAGCAAGTGCCGGAACACCTCGCAGAATAGGTCTTTTTCCGGTAAGTTCGGTATAGATTATTCTTTCAGGGTGCGTGACTGTCTTTTCCTTACCGTCGTAATTAATGACGGTATATTTACGGCTGAAAGGGTCATTTCCGGCAGAAATGCGTACTCTTGAAATATCGCCGTTCCACAGACCTGCTATTGATTTTCCTGTTTCGTCGGGAACAATTTCACCGACTGCACTTCCGTAAGTAAGAATGCTGTCAAGGAAATTGTCAACGAATACATTGACAGACTTTCCGCCGAGACCTACCGGAACATTTTCAAGAAAATAATCAAGTTCCGGCTGTAGATTTTCGTCTGAACATATGACCCTGAAACCACCTGTCAGACGGATAATTTTCATTATACCGGCATCTACTACAGGAACTACATTTCTTATACGGTCATAGAGTTCCTTTTCGACAGGTTCTATAATATCCGGAAATTTCATATTAAATGTTGAGTTTCTCTGTGTCGTGACTATTTCCGGCGAAGTTTCCGGCACAGATTTTTTTTTAAAGAATTTCATTTTTCCTCCTTTAAAAATTTCTGAACGGTGATAGATTCAGATTTTATCTTGCTACGGACAATGCAAAAATATCATCATTATTTCCGGCGATTGCTACATTCATTACAAAATACCGCATATCGTCCATAGCGTGGTCATTTTCCTTGACAGGCGTATCGCTGACTGATTTTTCACTCCAGCGGTATAACGAAAACTCCCTTATAATATCCGTACATGATTCATGGAACATTAACTTGTTCTGTTTAAGCAAAGTACTTACATTACGTATACCAGTGATTACATCGTTGTTGGCTTTCACTACCCTGAATTTGCCGTGTCTGCGGATACACTCAATAAAACTTGCGGATGACGGGTCAACGATAACCCGATTTATATTAAAGTCACCGGCAAGATTTTCAAGGGCGGTATAGTGTTCCTCGTCGGTACGGGAAACGCCTGTTTTTTTAGAGGAATAATAGTATTCCCTCAATCTGTACCAGACGTCGTCATGTAATCCCCACAGACCGAATGAAGATGGATTCACAGTGCCATAATCGCACGATATATAGTAACGTTCACATTGTACTTCGCCTTTATAGACGTGTTTTTCCGGATTGAATACAGAATATACAATATCTTTTGAGGCTGTCCACCTGCCGAGTACAAAACGGTCATAGAAAGTACCGGAATAAAGTTTCTTGTAACGGTTTCTGAGATTCTGCGAAAGTGCCGGATTATCGTTCATAGTGAAGTGTACGTAAAGAGCGTTTTTTTCGACAGATTTTTTAATCCATTCATTGTAAAACCAGTGGTACGGATTATCCGGATTGCAGTTAAACCATATTTTTGACCTTTCAACAGAACATCTTGCAAGTGCCTGCTCCACGAAAGAACGTGGCATAAGTACAACTTCGTCGAGGAGTATTCCGGCAAGTGTCATACCCTGTATGAGTGATGCGGAACTGTTATCCCTGCCACCGAAAATATAGAAACGGTTAGTTTTTCCAAGAAATGTAATGTCAATGTAATTTCTGCTTATTTTTTCCAGACAGACAAAACCGTAATTTTGCAGTAACGGCAGTAACGGTGTAATTACATTCCGGCGGACAGAATTTATAGTTTTTCCGCAAATAGCGAAAGAGTTTCCGTTAAACTCACAGGAAGCCCACAGAACGAATCCGAGCGACATGGAAAGAGTTTTGCCACTTCGTACAGCACCGTCACAGATAATAGCGTCGTGACCGCACAGAGCAGGATTTTTCCACCAGTTTACGACAAGTTTTTGTTTCCGTGAAAATTTTTCAATTTTCAAGACTCTCACCGTCCGTAGACGAATCAGCGAGAGCCTTTATCAAGTCGGTGGCTTTGTCCTTGTCGGAAAAAGTATTTTCCAGTTCAAAGAGTTTTTCGAGAGCTTTCAGACGGTCGAAAAATTTTATCTCGACGCCACCGCCTTTTATGCGTTTTATTTCCGAGACGTTAAAGAGGTCAAGACGTGAAATTACGTCAGGTGGTGGGAGTTCGTCGGCGAATACGAGATAGACCGCATCGGTACAGTTTCCGAAAGCAAGTCTTTTAAGACCGGTTGCGACGTCATTATTTCCGGCGACTGCATTTCTGATACGTGAGATAAGTTTTCTGCATTTGTCGGATTCAAGAAGTTTTATACCGTTTTGCAGAGCGTTTTTTCTGTCGAAACCGGCTTTTATTGCGGATTCGGTAACATCTCCGAGCATGACGTAATTACAACAGAAATCATATAATTGATTATTCACAAAAATAAAACCCTCCTTTCAATCGTGAACGTTATCACCGTTCATAGAGACATCGGAAAAGAGGATTTTTAAATCATAACCCGTTGTATAAGAAAAATAAGTACCGTAAATTTGTAGAAATGTATAAAAAAACTTCCGGAAAACTGTATAATTTCAACAGATTTCCGGAAGATAAAATTATATGTAGTATCTGAGCATTCTGTTAAAGCCCTCCATAGCGGTACGCCCGTACTCCTTAATATCACCCTCACATTGAAGTACCATAAGTCCGTTTTCTGCAAGCAAAATATCAGTACACCAATCACCATACTCACCGATACAGACAGTATTTTCACCGTATTTTTCTATAATATTAATAATATCCTCTTCTTCAGCATTGAATAATTGAGCATTATCTTCCATATCTTCAGATGTATAATTTAACATATCAATAAAATAAACAGGTTTACCCTCACTGTATTCGTTAGTTCTTTTATCGCTTATATAAAACCAATGACTTATATCTTCACGTGAACCCTCTAAACCGCCGAATTCCTCAATAAAACGCTTTTGTGGTTCAGTAAGGAAAACGCCGTCTTTTTCGCACTCCCTGACCAGTCCGGAAATATCAATTTTTCTGCCCTCATACCAACCGGCTTCTTTTAACCTGCGATATGTATTTTCTGAAATCGGTGCATGATAGTCATATTCAACAGTAGTTATATAGTCAAGAAAATCCGGTGTATTGTCTGCGATTTTTTTGTGTTCTTCGTTGAGGAAAGCACCATCTCTACTATAAAAAGAACCGTTTTCAAGCATATAGAAATGTTCAATATCTCCGCTTGCATTTTCAACCCGCCCGATACGAAAAGCAACTTGATTAACATCTTTCCAGTAATGACAGTATTCAGAAATACTACAGCTAAATTTTATAACATCACCGGACTTTTTTTCAGTACGTTTAAAATAAAATATTCCGTATTCCCTGATAAAATCAATAATGTTATTCATTTCAGCCTTTTTAAATTGTTCGCTACAATTGTTTCTGACCGACCATTCTTCAGCCTTTTTTAAAAACTTTTCCAAATCGCATTCATATTTTTCAATATTATGAATTTCCTTGAATTTTTCAAATTCTTCTCTTGTCATAATAATAAACTCCTTTCATATTTCAGTTAAATAATTATCAGTCACCAAGCATAATATTGAAACTTTCCATTATGTTTAAACCTAACTGAAGTCCCATTTGATTAACTAATCTTCCGTCTGTTGTAAGATATAATCCTATCATCTGGTCTGCATAATCTCCTATACATACCAAATCCGTTCCATATGTCGTAGTTAATGAATCATAAGGAAAAAGTTTTTCGTAAAATAGCCATTCTTTTTTATTCTTTATTCTGAATTCACGATTTCTTTTATCTTTTCCTTTTATTCCTCCAAATTCCATTATAATCTTTTTTTGCGTCTCAGAAAGAAATATATCATCATTTTCACATTCTGAAACAAGTTCACTAATATCTATACATCTTCCCTCATACCAGCCAGCTTCTTTAAGCATATGATAAGTTTTTTCAGAAATCGGCTTATGATAGTCGCACTTTACATTCAGAAGATATTTCAAATAATCGTCTGTATTGTAAGCAATCACATTTCTTTCCTGATTATAAAAAACTCCGTCTTCAGACATATAAAAGTAATTTTCATTTAATGAAGTATTCCACATTGAAGTAACTCCAACAACAGCAACATTAATGTCCGCCCAATAGTGTATTGCTCCTGTGGATATTCGTACATTTTTATAGTCATTATTTCTTGAAGACTTTATAACAATATGAATCAAAGCAAATTCTTTTAAAAACTCAAGTATCTGTTTACCGTCTTTTATAACATCACTTTTATCAATTTTTCTTACACAATCATTATAATCTACATATCGCACACCGTCAACAACTTTTTCTGAAACAAGTGTCGCTTTTTCTAAAAACTCTGCTCTTGTCATAATAATAAACTCCTTTCAGATTAAAATAATCCGACAATAAACGCCATAGCGGTTGCGGATAGTGCCACTACAATAAGCGGTAAATTGAAATAAGACAGCACAAACGCCGTAACAGTACCGGCTATAGCGGTGAACAGGTTACCGGTACTGTAGAAAATTGCGGGAATGGTCATAGCGGACAGAACTGCATAAGGTATGTAATACAGGAAACTCCGGAAAAATCGGGATTTTATTTTTTTCCGGAAAAATACAAACGGTATCATTCTTATCAGGTAGGTGACGACTGCCATTACAATTACGTATAAAGCGATATTCATTCTGAATCCTCCCCGACTGGAAACATTATCGCACATACTACCGAGGCGATAACTGCACTTATAATCACGGCAAATCCCGACGATACCGCAGTAAATAAGTACTTAAACAGAATACTTGTCAGTGCCGAAAGTATTACTACTATCAGTACGCTTTTCTTTCGGCGAGCAGGTGGAATTATTATCGCCATGAACATACCATAAAGAACTATCCCCAGTGCAGAGGAAACGCTATCCGGTAAAAGCTGTCCGGCAGTAGCCCCGAGAGCCGTACCACTTACCCATCCGACAGCAGATATTAAAATAATCCCGTACATATATGACGGTGTGAGTTTTTGTTTCTGTGCGGAACATACCCCGAAAATTTCGTCTGTGATGCCGTATGATGCTATTAAACGATGCTGAATTGTGAAATTACTGTCGAGTTTCTGCGATAAAGATATTGCCATAAGCGAGTACCTTATATTTATTGTAAGCTGTACGAGTATCATTTCTATGAGAGTTCCGCCGACTGCTATTATGTCAACTCCGGCTGTCTGTCCGGCGGACGTGAGATTAGTTGCCGATATAAGCGAAGCCCATAATACAGAAATACCCACACTTACCGCCTTTATCCCAAACCCGAATGATACCGACAAATACCCTAATGCTATCGGGATTCCGTGGGAAACTCCCTTTAAAAAATCCTTCAAAAAAATTCTCCTTTACTTTAAACTGATACTGAAAATTATAACATATTATTCAGATTCCGTCAATATAAACAAAAACATCCTAACATTTTTTACGTTTATTTTTCCGGAATATATTGACATTTCCGTACATTTGTGCTATACTGATAATAACAGGAACATATTTTCTGTTCCATGGAATATTATTATAAGGAGGAGTTCTTTATGAAACTCAAAAAAAGATTAGCGTCTTTTGTTGTTGCCGGAATTATGTCGGCTGTGTCATGCGTTTCTTTAGCATCTTCAGCGGTTACACAACATTTAAAATATGATGCTAACGGTGACGGCGAGGTCGGTTTAGCTGATGCTGTGTATGTGCAACAGTATCTCGGTGGTGCTTTCGAGCCGGAGAATTTAGACCTTTGCGATGTTGACAGAAACGGCATTGTAAGCGAAATGGATGTAAGAAAAATACAGTATAATTGCATGGGTATGTTGGATAAAAAAGGTGAGCTTGTAGACGATAATGACAATAATGCCAATACTGTAAATTCCGATGCAACATATCGTGTTTATAAAGCACAAACACGTATACCATTACCTGATTATAAACTTCCAAAATTAAATTCTTCTAATAATTCAAAGTCTGTCATTGGAGAAGAAGATAGAGTTATAGACTGGACTAAATCAGGTGTAGTTAAATTAATGGATGATCATAATTATCTCGGGACTGGTTTTGTAGTTGGTGACCACGTAATTGCTACTGCTGCACACTGTTTATATGATTATACAGGTGCAATGCCAAATAGAGTTACTGAAATTTTACTATTTGATTCAAATGGTAAGAAAGTGATGAGTGCTACTCCTGTAGAATCTCATATACCAGAAGCTTTTATTAATGAAGTTGATAAAGAACGTGATTATGTAAATGAATCAGATTATGCACTAATAACAGTAAAAGAAGATTTACGTGCTTATAAGAATTTTAGCTTAGGAGTACCATTAAAATCTTTTGATGATAGTCATTCTGTAGTAACAGTTACAGGTTTTCCGGCGACAGTTGAAAAAAATGGTAAAGAAGAAAAAGTTAATAATCATATAACACATATGATGTATTCAGGTAATGGTCCAATTTACAATGGCGATGATAAGCTTATACAATATACAGCAGATACTTCTGGTGGAAACAGTGGCGGTCCAGTTTACATTACTGAATCTTACAACGAAAATACGTATTATACAGTAGTTGGAATAAATGTGGCACATCCAAGTGAGGATGATGTAGATTACAAAAAATATAATATTGGTACACGCATGACTACTGATTTAATACATTTTTATAATAATAATCCAAATATTAAATGGTAAGGAGATGTTCTTATGAGAAAAAAATACAAAAAAATTTTAGCTACCATTTCAGCAGTGGCTATGTGTGCTGTATCAGCTACAACTATTTCAGCTTCTGCAATACCTTCTGGTGTTTATGATAAAGTCAATGAATATACTACTTCTTTTACTGCAATTGGAAATCATGGAAAAATAAAGTATAATTTCTGGCAGGCAGGAACAGACTTTTTCGACAATTCAAATGAGAGGGTTTTCATTTCAGAACCAATAAAATATACAGACTATGAAACCGGTGAAGAAAAATCGTACTATGGTACTATGTTATGTTATAACGATGGCGTTGTCGAACCGTTTTGGCGTGCAGATTCATATAAATTATTTTCTGCCAAAAAAGGCGGAGTAAATGAGGGAAAAATTGAATTAATAGCGGAATATCTTACAGAAAAGTCTATACCATATACTATCGATGAAAGTATTTACTCTAACATTATCACTTTTGACAGTGAAGGTATGACTTTAGATGAAGAGGTAGAATTAGCTGCTGAAATAAGAAAGCACGTAGACTGGAGTTTTGCCGATTTGGTATTTCCAGATTCTGTTGGTGTAGAAGTAACAGATATAGAAAACACCCTGCCAGCCCCGACGCTCCTCGGCGACGCCAACGAAGACGGCGAAGTATCTTTAGCAGATGCAGTATTAATAATGCAGTCTATATCCAATCCGGATGTTTTTCAGCTGACACCGCAAGGTATGGCAAATGCTGATATATACGGTGACGGCGACGGCGTGACGGTCATGGACGCACTCAGGATACAGGAAATACAGATAGGACTATAATAAAAATGAGGGGGTTATTTTAATGAGAAAAAATTTTAAGAAGATATTAGCCACAGTTTCGGCGGTGGCTATGTGTGCAACATCTGTTGTTTCTATGGGAGCTGGTGCAATAGCTGTATTTAAAGATAGAGAAGTAAGACCTGAAACAACTTCTTTTTATGCAAACATATACGGAGACAATATTAAATTTAATTTATGGCAGGAAGCAACAGATTACTACGATGATGAAGACACAAAATTTTATATTTCTGATATAAGGGTAAATAGTCTTGGTGAAGAATACACTTATACCCTGATATCAAGTCACGTTAAATATGATACAAGGGATTATTGCAGTGTAGGATTAGTTGGATTTTATGGATACCATTTAACTGATGAAAATGATATATCTGATTTAGAAAAATATTTATCTGATAATAAAATACAGTATGAAAAAGAAGAATATTCTGATGTTACTTACATTTATATTAGACAACCATATGAAACAGATTATGAATATCTTGAAATATTACAGAAAATAAAAGAAGATACCGGATTTATAGCAGGTTGGATATCTCCTGCAACTATGGTACAGGTAACAGAAACAGAAAACACCCTGCCAGCCCCGACGCTCCTCGGCGACGCCAACGAAGACGGAGAAGTATCTTTAGCAGATGCAGTATTAATAATGCAGTCTATATCCAATCCGGATGTTTTTCAGCTGACACCGCAAGGTATGGCAAATGCTGATATATACGGTGACGGCGACGGCATAACCGTTATTGACGCACTCAGGATACAGGAAATTTGTATAGATTTGTAATTTAAAGTCTTTTGTTGTCTGACAAAATATAAATTTTTTATGAACTGTATGTAACTTTTTTTTGAACGGACATTAGTTTGTCTGGGTTGTTTTGTATAATAGTATTAGAAAAGAAAATTAGTTTGAAATTTACTTTTCTGAAAAAATTCAGCAATCCAGAAGGAGGAAATCAACATGAGTGTTTATTGTAAATGCGGTTCAAAAAACTGCACATTGATTCCTTATAACAAACGTAAAGAAGGAGCAAAAAACGGTGGAATCGGCGGTGCAATTATCGGAGGCTTAATCGGTCTTGCCGGTGGTCCTATAGGAGCAATTGCCGGAGCGGTAATCGGAGCAGGTGGCGGAGCATTGATTGGAGAAGACCAGTCAACAGACAGAAATGGAAGAGCTATTGAAACTTACAAATGTAATTCCTGCGGAAAAAAATTTACGGTCTGCCCTGAATGTCACCATTCACTTGAAACGTCTTCCCAAGAAACGTATAGAGGAAATCAGACGATAACGGATACATATTGTAAGAATTGTAATAATCATATTTCGCACTCGGTCTCAGAACAAAAGAAAGTAACTGCAGCTCAGATAGAAGCATCAAGAAATCTTACGAAGGCTTATGGAGATGCTGTGAAAAGAAACATCAATAATATCATGGATTCGTATGATGATTATGATGATTATGATTAATTCTTAAAATTTCTGCTAAATTACATAAAGTCAATGATATAGTTTAAATAATATTAAAAGAAACGTCCGTTGTACTTGCGGACGTTTTTCTTGACCTTATAATATTTTTATTGTATAATAAAAAAAACTTATCTGAAAGGAAGATAATGCAATGAACACAATTGAAACAATAAACAAAAGGCATAGTTACCGTGGAAAATACAGACAGGTCAGCGTACCGAAAAAAGACATTATAACTATTATGGAATGTGGTTTGAATGCCCCATCCGGTTGTAACAAGCAGACCACAAGTCTTATTGCCGTTGATGACCGTGAAATTCTTGACAAGCTGTTTAGTGTCATAGACCCACCTGTTGCCGAAACTGCTCCGGCAATAATATGTGTCCTTACTCAGAGAATAAACGCTTACAGAGACAGATGTTTTGCGGTTCAGGATTATTCCGCCGTTATCGAAAATATGCTACTTGCTATAACGGAACTTGGTTATAGTAGTTGTTGGTATGAGGGACATATTACAGACAATGACAGAATATGTGACAAAATGGCAAAGATTTTAAACGTACCGGATAATTATGAACTTGTTTGTTTTCTGCCTGTAGGCATAGCCGAAGAAGAAGCAACTGTTACGCAAAAGAAACCGTTTGACGAAAGAGCATGGTTCAATTCTTTTCTGTTGGAAAAATAAAAAACAAGGCGGATTTGTAAAAATCCGTCTTTTGTAATGTTTCAGAGATTATTAAGTTCTTTTAAAATTGCTTGTTTTCTGTTTTCAAGTGCTTCTATTTCGTCGGCATACAATACACTTTTAAAAAATCCTTGTTTCTGTGCAAGTTCGTGATTTATATTATTTAATTCAGCCTGTAATTTTTCACGCTTAGCCTTTCCGCTTAATGCTACGCCAGCACATGTGGCAAGTCCAGCCAGTACTCCCCCTAAACCGATGGACTTGTTTTTTAAATCATTGTAATTTCCCATAATATTACTCCTTACATTCAATGTATTTTTTGTTATCATTATTAATATTGCTCACATAATCTTCAAAACTTTCAGTAATAGATGAAGCTTTTTCAATAAGACCCTGCATATGTCTTATATTCCATATTTCACTTTTATCTTTATCATAATTATAAAATAATTCTATATGTTTTTTATCATCATTCAGTTTCAGTTCATTAATAAATTTTGTACTTTGTCTTATAAAAATACTGCCGTTTGCATTTCTGCTGTTATCAATAAGAGTTAAAAGAAATATCGCTTCAAAATAAGATGTAAAAGCAATTTTAGACATTTTTATTATTTTGTTAACTTTAACTAAATCAAACGGTGAAAAAATCAGACCGGAAAGACCGTTTCGGTTATCTATTTTTTCTAATTCACTGATATATTGTCTGATTCTGTTTTCTAATTTGCTTGTAACACTTGTTAAGTCACTATGCGATTCCCTAAGTTTTTCGTCTTTGTAATCAGGGTTTTCATAAGCATAAATTAAATTTTTTTTAGCAGTATCAATATAAGATACTACATCTCCAAGTATTTCAAGCCGGATATTTCCGATTTCATCAATAACAGACTCAAAACTATCAAAATATATTTTAATAATAAATTTAATAGCTTCTTCAGGTTTGTACAACTGATATTTTTTTATAATATCTTCTGGGCTAAGGTCTTTGTCATCAGTATGTAATCTGATAATTTTCTTTGCAAATTCAGCAACTTTAGATAAATCTTCTTTTTCACTCATAATTAATCCCCCTTTTAATTTTATTATATATATATATTGTCAATGGTTTTTAAGGAAAATTTACAAAAAATTCATAAAAAATTTTTTATTTCACCCCTTGACAAATCGGAAATTATGTAGTATAATGTGTAAAGTGATTTTGGATTACACCTGAACAGGAGTTTTATTCTATGGCAAAAGAACTTAAATTCGTGTTGTTGCTTGACTGTTACGGTGATTTGCTCACCGAACATCAGAAAAACATAATGGAACTCTATTACTGTGAAGATTTATCCCTTGCGGAAATCGGTAATCCGTTAGGAATCACCCGTCAGGCAGTCCGTGACATCATAAAGCGTACCGAAAATATCTTACTCAATTATGAGGAAAAATTAAGTTTCGCTGAACGTCTCGGAAAAATGCGTGAATGTTTCACTGATATTCTCGAAACTGCCCGATACATTGATAACGAAAATATCAGAAATATCATTACTGAAGAAGTAAATAAAGGTCTTGAATTATTGTAAAATGGAGGGAATCGCATGGCATTTGAAGGTCTTTCAGAAAAACTGAATAACGTCTTTAAAAAGCTGAAGTCAAGAGGTAAACTGACCGAAAGCGACGTAAAGGAGGCTATGCGTGAAGTCCGTCTTGCACTCCTTGAGGCTGATGTAAGTTATAAAGTTGTAAAGGATTTTGTCAAGGGCGTTACGGAACGTGCAGTCGGTGAGGAAGTTCTTGCAAGTCTCACACCGGCACAGCAGGTTATAAAGATAGTAAACGAAGAATTATGTTCGCTTATGGGTGACAGTAATGCCCGTATAAATTTTGCCTCCAAGCCCCCGACGGTCATTATGATGTGTGGCTTGCAGGGTTCAGGTAAGACTACCCATTCCGCAAAACTCGCAAAACTTCTTAAAAAAGAGGGTCACAGACCGTTACTGGCAGCTTGTGACATATATCGTCCGGCAGCTATAAATCAGTTGCAGGTAGTTGGAAAAAAAGCAGATGTAAAAGTTTTTGAGATGGGACAGATTGACCCTGTTATTATAGCCAAACAGGCTCTTTCCTATGCCAAGGATTACGGACACGACGTACTTATTATAGATACCGCCGGAAGACTTCATATTGACGAACAGCTTATGCAGGAACTCGTAAATATAAAGGAAATAACAAAACCTAACGAAATTATGCTTGTTGTTGACGCTATGACCGGTCAGGACGCTGTAAACGTCGCAAAAACTTTTGACGAATCTGTAGGAATTACAAGTGTTCTGATGTCAAAACTCGACTCAGATACAAGAGGCGGTGCGGCATTATCCGTACTTGCTGTCACAGGTAAGCCGATTAAGTTTGTCGGTATGGGCGAAAAACTCGACGATTTTGAACAGTTCCACCCCGAAAGAATGGCATCTCGTATACTCGGTATGGGCGATGTACTGACACTTATCGAAAAAGCTGAAAATGTAATGTCACAGAAAGAAGCCGAAAGACTTACAAAAAAATTCAAGGAAAATACTTTCGATATGGACGATTTACTTGAACAGATGAAACAAATCAAACGTCTTGGCTCTATGAAGTCTATCCTCGGAATGTTACCAGGTCTGAACGGCAAAATAAGTGAAGATGATATAGACGAACACCAGTTTGACCGCATAGAAGCTATCATTAATTCCATGACAAAAGCTGAACGTGCTAAACCGTCAATAATAAATCCGTCACGGAAAAGACGTATTGCCAACGGTTCGGGTACTAAGGTTGAGGAGGTCAACAGACTGTTAAGACAGTTTGACCAGATGCAATCTATGATGAAAAAATTAACCGGTACTAATAATAAAATGGCTCTCAAGAAAGCAAGAAAGAGACTTGCCGGAATGAATTTCGATAAAATAACCGGTCAGGGTGGTGGAAATCTTCCGCCGATAGCTTGATTTTCAAATAAGTTTTCATGCGGAAAAATCCGCCTGATATATACAAGAATTTGTGGAGGTGAATATAAAATGGCAGTTAAAATCAGACTCAGAAGAATGGGTGCTAAAAAAGCTCCGTTCTACCGTATAGTCGTAGCTGATTCAAGATACCCAAGAGACGGCAGATTTGTTGAAGAAATCGGTTATTATGACCCTACTAAGAATCCGTCTGTTGTCAAGGTTGACGCTGATAAGGCTAAGGACTGGATAAAGAAAGGTGCACAGCCTACTGATACAGTAAAGGTTATCCTCAAAAAAGAGGGTGTACTCTGATTAGAGACTTTTTGCGGAAGAGGGCAGACTTTTAACGTCTTTTCCCTCTGTTCCGGAAGTCGTGGAGGTATTTATGAAAGATTTACTTTATGCAATTACAGCAGGACTTGTTGAAGACAAATCTGCTATAAAGATTACCGAAGACGAACCCGACGAAGAAGGCGTTATTGTATTTCACCTTACAGTCGCCCCCGACGATATGGGCAGAGTAATCGGCAAACAAGGCAGAATTGCAAAGGCACTCCGTACAATCATGCGTGCCGGTGCTGCAAAGAAAAATCTTAAAGTTTCTGTTACTATTGAATAATTTTAAAACCCGCCGGATTTTTTCTGACGGGTTTTGTTTTTTTATTTTTCGAATCTTTTTTTGAGTTTGTCAAAAAAGCTCTGACGTTTTGCGTAATTTCTGTCAGTAAGTGATGCTTCAAACTCACGGAGCAGGTCTTTCTGTTTCTTTGTGAGGTTTTTAGGTACTTCAACATATATCGTAACAAGTTGATTACCACGTTCATTACGGTTTATTTTCTTTACGCCTTTACCTCTCAGACGGAATGTTGTACCGCTTTGTGTACCCTCGCTTATGGTGTATTTAACATCGCCGTCGATAGTCGGGACGGTTATTTCAGCACCAAGGACGGCTTCGGTATAAGTCACAGGAATATCGCAGTGAATGTCGAGACCGTCTCGCTTGAAAATCGGGTGTGACTGTACAGAAACATTTATCATAAGGTCACCGTTTGAACCACCGTTAGAACCGCAATCACCCTGACCACTAAGACGTATAGTTTGTCTGTTGTCGATACCTGCCGGAATGTCAACGGAAACAGTTTTCTGTACTCGTAGTCTGCCGTTACCACGACATTTAGGACAAGGATTTTTGATAATTTTTCCTCTTCCTGAACAGCGTGAACACGGTTTGGTAGACTGCATAGCACCGAATAATGTATTCTGAGTTACTCTTACAGTACCACGTCCCTTACAGTCCGGACATACTTCTGTATTGGAAGAATCCTCCGCACCTGTACCCTTACAGGCTTCACAGGTAGACATTTTATTTATGTTTATTTCTTTTTTGACACCCTCACAGGCTTCCATGAAACTTATAGTCACAGATGACTGTATATCCGAACCACGTCGGGGAGCATTGGCATTATTCCGTGAACTGCCACCACTACCGAAACCGAATCCGAAAATATTTTCAAATATGTCACCCATATCAGCGAATCCGCCCATACCACCAGAAAAACCACCTGCTCCGGCATTGTAACTCGGGTCTACACCGGCGTGTCCGAACTGGTCATAGCGTGATTTCTTATCAGGGTCAGAAAGAACTTCATAAGCCTCATTTACTTCCTGCATTTTTTCAACATAAGCGTCCGGATTATCGGGATGCATATCAGGGTGTAGTTCTCTTGCTTTCTGACGATACGCCTTTTTTATTTCGTTTTCTGTAGCACCTTTTTGTAATCCCAGTACTTCATAATAATCTCTTTTTTCAGCCATAAATACTTCTCCTATATAAATACCACAAGGGCGAAAGAAATTTTCCGCCCTGCGATATATAATTATTCTTTTAAATCAGACTTCTGTGAAATCAGCGTCAACAACACCATCATCATCGTTACTGTTATTGTCGCTACTGTCCTTGGCGAATTGTGACGGGTCAATACCACCCATATCGGCGTTACCGTTCGGATTAGCCTGCTGATAGATTTTAGCAGAGAGGTCATAGAATGCTTTCTGAAGTTCTTCCTTAAGTGATTTTATTTCAGCGAAGTTATTGGCAGAAATAGCGGATTTAAGTGCAGAACATTTACTTTCAATGTCTGACTTTTCGTCAGCGGAAACCTTATCACCGAAATCAGAAAGGGCTTTTTCGCACTGGAATACGAGATTTTCAGCTTCATTCTTTGTATCTACTTCTTCACGACGTTTTTTGTCTTCTTCTGCATACTGTTCAGCTTCCTGTACAGCCTTGTTTATGTCTTCCTTGGACATATTTGCAGATGCTGTGATAGAAATATTCTGTTCCTTGCCTGTGCCTAAATCCTTAGCGGAAACGTGTACGATACCATTCTGGTCAATATTGAAAGTAACTTCAATCTGTGGGATACCTCTTGGAGCAGGTGCAATACCGTCAAGACGGAATGTACCAAGCTGTTTGTTATCCTTAGCAAATTCACGCTCACCCTGAAGTACATTTATATCAACAGCGGGCTGATTATCGGCATATGTTGAGAATACCTGTGATTTCTTTGTAGGAATTGTAGTATTTCTTTCAATCATTCTTGTACATACACCACCGGCAGTTTCGATACCGAGTGAAAGTGGTGTAACGTCGAGAAGAAGAAGACCACCACCGACATCACCGCCCATGATGCCACCCTGATAACCTGCACCAAGTGCTACACATTCGTCAGGGTTAATGCCCTTGAATGGTTCTTTGCCGAGAATGTTTTTTACAGCTTCCTGAACAGCCGGTATTCTTGAAGAACCACCTACCATAAGCACTTTACTTATTTCAGAAATACTAAGTCCGCTGTCTTTAAGAGCCTGTCTTACAGGACCCATAGTAGCTTCAACGAGGTCTGCTGTGAGTTCATTGAATTTTGCACGTGTAAGTGTCAGGTCAAGATGTTTAGGAGTACCGGAAGCATCTACAGTAATGAACGGTATATTTATATTTGAAGTTGTTGTTGCGGAAAGTTCAATCTTAGCTTTTTCGGCAGCGTCCTTAAGTCTCTGACCTGCCATTTTATCTGTTGAGAGGTCAACGCCCTCGTTCTTTTTGAATTCTTCAATAATCCAGTTGATAATACGCTGGTCGAAGTCGTCACCGCCGAGACGGTTATTACCGGCTGTAGCAAGTACCTGTTGAACATCTGTACCCATTTCGATAATGGAAACATCGAAAGTACCGCCACCAAGGTCATAAACCATGATATTCTGTTCTTCTTCCTTGTCGATACCGTATGAAAGTGCGGCTGCTGTAGGTTCGTTAATGATACGTCTTACGTTAAGACCGGCAATCTGACCGGCATCTTTTGTAGCCTGTCTTTGTGAGTCTGTGAAGTAAGCCGGTACAGTAATAACGGCTTCTGTAACCTTTTCGCCGAGATATGCTTCAGCATCTGCCTTGAGTTTCTGAAGAACCATTGCGGAAATTTCCTGTGGTGTATAATTTTTGCCGTCGATTTCAACCTTGTAATCTGAACCCATATGTCTCTTTATAGAGGAAACTGTTCTGTCGTGATTGGTGATAGCCTGTCTTTTGGCAACCTGTCCTACAAGTCTTTCACCGCTGTTTGTGAAAGCGACTACTGACGGTGTAGTTCTTGCACCCTCGCTGTTCGGGATAACTACGGCGTTACCACCTTCCATAACGGCAACACATGAATTTGTTGTACCTAAGTCAATACCTATAATTTTTCCCATAATAAAATCTTCCTTTCTATAATAAAGCCTGTAGGCTTTTTTGAGTTTTATTCATAATGCGGAATGTCACCATGATATTTTCCGGCATCTTTAAGTTTCTGAAGTTTCGGTGTAACCATATCGCACCATGTAAGAAACCATTTATAATCATAATCTCTTTTACCTCTGCACACTCTGCCTATAATCATGTTTATTGCATGAAATAAATCAAAGTCATTGAGTTCGCCGTACCAGTGCAGACTGAAAAATTCGTGATATTTTTTTATAAAATCAAGTACTTTTTCAACCTTTTCTTTGTATTCCGGCGGATATTCAGCGAGAACTTCAGGATTTTCAGAAACTGATATATAATAAAGATAGTCTTCTATATTGACCGCCACAGCCGGATAGTCAGTGTAGAGATTTTCTTCACCATAATTGAAATGTGTTCCGTCAATACGATATGCTCCCCTGTTTTTGAGGTTTACACCATCAGACCATGCAAATAATTCAAGTGGCAAGCCAAATGAAGACTTTGCTATCCTTAACCACATACCTTGTTGTTCTTTTTCAATTATTTCGTCATAATTGCGGGGTTTAGTTACATCAATCATAATATTATTACCTTTCTTAATTTCAGACCTTTTAAAGAAGTTTCTTCTTCATATGCTCTCTGAATTAAGTTTTAGTTAAAATTTCAGGGATTGATTCTTCTTATTTTTTTTCTATAATAAAACCTGTGGGCTTTTTTTGAGTTTTATTCATAATTCGGTGAATATACCGTCATGAATACAGAATTTCCAATTCTCATCATTTATATATTTTATTAAAATGCGAGCATTGTTATTATCTTCTGAAACTTCTGCTTTGATTTCAAGATTACACATACCAAATATATCATCACATTTACCAAATGTACTGATTATATCATGATATTTAACAGATAGATAATCCTGAATAACGGGATAATTTCCGTTTTCGTCGGGTGAGGAATCATCATAATATATTGGATTTGATATATCATCTTTATTTATTTCAGAAAACGGTTTTATACCATTTTTTGATTGTTCTTCCAATTCGTTTATTATACTGATAAAAATTATCACTGCGATTGGTATCATAAAATAACCTCTTATACTGCAACCGCAACCATTGCCGGACGTATAAGTTTATCGCCTATTTTGTAGCCTTTCTGGAATACGGTACATACATGATTACTTGCATAGTCCGTACCGTCCTGCTGACTGATAGCATTATGGATATTCGGGTTAAATTCCGCACCGAGAGCGTCAATGGCGGTTACGTTCATTTTTTCGAGGAAAGTTTTAAGCTGTCCGAAAATCATTGACATACCGTTCCTGAAATTCTCGTCAGCACATTCGACATCTAAAGAACGTTCAAAGCTGTCAATAACCGGAAGTAATTCCTCAATGCACTTTGCGGAGGCATTTGAATAAGTTTCGGATTTTTCCTTAGCCGTACGCTTACGGTAATTATCGTATTCAGCGAAAAGCCTTATATATTTGTTGTTTGCCTCGTTGAGAGCGTCTTCAAGGTTGGCGATTTCCGTTGCGGTATCGTTGTATTCTGCAACTTCGTCATCCTCTTCGGAAGTTTCGGGGATATTTTCCTCATTTAAAATTTCTTCTGTTTCTTTCGGAGTATTTTTATTTTTTCCCATCTGATTCTCCTTTCATGACTGAGAGTTATTTTCGTCAGCCGGATTGTTTATAATAACGTCGTCATCTTCACCGGACATCAGACATGAAATCTGTTGTGTCAGGTATTCGATATAGGGTATAATCTTCTTGTAATTCACCCTCATAGGACCGATTATTCCGAGTGAACCGGCTTCCTTGTCGCCACGGTGGTATTTTGATAAAATCAGACTTGAATTTCCTATAGCAAAATTGTTTTCAGCCCCGAATTTAACCTGAATACCGCTGAAAGTTTCGTCGAGTAAATCCGAAAGACTGTTTTTGTGTTCAATGAATTTCACAACTTCCATTTTGTCGAGTTCGTCACATGAAAGAAGTTTTTCGCTACCGCTGACCGTCAGTTCCTGTTGCCTTAGGTCTTCGGAGAGTTCGCACAGACCTTTTACCAGTGGTGAAAGCGATACCATATAGGCACTCAATGCGGATACCATATTATTGAACATTTCTTCGGAAAGTTCCTCAACAGATACACCGCTGAGATTTTCCTCCATGTACCGTGTGAAAAATTCAAGCTGTTCGTTACTGAGGTCAAATTCAAGCCGACACGCCTTGTTTTTGATACTACCGTTAGAGGTTATAAGCAGTATGACGTATAATCTTCTGCCGGTGGGGATTACTTCAACTTTCGAGATTACCGAAAATTTAGGCACTGAATTTGTGACGACTACCGCACATTGTGTAAGTTCCGCAAGTGCTGTAGTAGCGTTCTGAATAATCAGTTCTTCGGGAGTGTCTTTGTCGCCTAACATTTTGTCGAGATAATTTTTTTCTTCTTCGGAGAGTGCCGAGGGATTCATAAGCTCATCAATATATAGCCTGTACCCTGCAAACGTCGGTATTCTTCCGGAAGATGTATGTGGCTGTTCGAGGTAGCCGAGCTGTTCGAGTACCGCCATATCATTACGGATAGTTGCGGGTGAAACGTTAATATTATCAAGCTTAGAGATTGCTTTAGACCCGACAGGCTCGCCGGTTCTTATATACTCATCAACCACAGCAGTGAGAATTTTCAGCTTTCTGCTGTTCACGACTAACACAACCTTTCGCTTATTTAGCACTCTGTCTCTCTGAGTGCTAAATATAATTTAACACTATTATGACGTTTTGTCAAGTGTTTTATGCAAATTTGTGTGAATTACCAAAAAATACAGATTTATGTTAAATAATATAGTTAAGATACCTACAGAAAAACGGCTCTCTTACGATAAGAAAGCCGTTTTTCCCATTAGAAAGGAGGTTTATATATTAAAATCTGGATAGCGTAAAATTATGACTGTTCACTGAGGAGTATAGAAACCCTGTTCTGAATCATATCGCAAGCCTGCTGTGAAGTAGACTCGCCTTTGAAATATTTCTGTACTTCCGTAGAAATTATTTCGTTTATATCGTCGCCAGCACCGTCGGTATATATTTTGTCGGCTTTTTTAATGTAGTCTACAATGAAGTCTTTTTCTTCTTCTGTGAGGGGGTCAATTTTAATTTCCTTGTTGTTGATGTAGTAAGAATTATCGTATTCTACTTTGTTGCCGTCGTCGTCGATATAGTACGGTTTATGCATAGCGGATTCAGCTTTCTTTTCAAAGGCGGATACAAGGGTAGGAAGTCCCCATATATAATGATTAGTATCGCTTGCCTGATAGTCTTCTGTGAAAAATTCCTTAATAAATTCCCAGCAGGTGTCTTTAGATGGTGAACTGTCGAGAATAGCGAAAGAATTTTGCATATTTATAGTAGCACCTTTGCCATCCGTTGAGGGTATGCCGACAAGTGTTATATCTTCACCACCGAAATATGCATTTTTTTCGGTTGTAAATTCTGTGAGTTCAGAAAAGTATATGCTGTCGAGTAAAGCTTTATCCTCCATTAATAAGGTATCCTGTTCATTCCAGTATTTCTGCATTTCGTCATCTGTAGCGGTTTCCCAGTTTATTTCCTCGGATTCGTCCGGAAATTCATTACAGAACTCTAAAATCTTCTTGAAATCTTCTGAATTGAAATCGCATTCCGCCTTATCGAAATCGACAAAACTGCTGATAGCCGGGGCAAGTATCGAAAATGCGGTATCTTTTGTATTACCGTATCGTGTTATTTTCATATCTTTGTTATCGTGCATGGTATCTATGAAATCGTCTATAGTCCAGTTTTCCTCGTCGAAGAACTTTGATTTACAAGCCATAGTTTCTACATTAAAAGTCGGTGCGAGGGAGTACAGTTTACCTTTTATGGTACTTGCCTTTATGATGTTAGGCATAATATCATCTTCGGATAAGTCGTCATCTTTTTCGAGGTATGTAGATAGGTCAGCGTAAGTACCATGCGGAGCGAGTTCGGCAATGAGACTGTAATCATAAGTTACAATCATATCCGGAGCATTACCGGAAACTATATCCATTTTCAACTGTTTCTGTGCGGAGTTCGTCATTTTTTCCTGTTCTTCGTTGTACTCGTTGTATTTGCTGTAGTCAGCGATTTTTATTCTGTAGTCTGTATGCGATTTGTTAAACTCCGTAATCTTTGAGGTAATAGCCTGGTCACTGTAAAGCATACCAACAGTGATAACAGTCTGATTAGCAAGTTCGTCGGCGTTGCGTTTGGTGAGACGTACAAAACCGGCTGAATCGTTGCTGTCATAGTCTTCTACGTATGCTATGAAGTCGCCGTCCTCAAGGGATATAATATTACGTACACTATATGAATTTATATCGGAATCAAGCCAGTTAATAATTTCAACTATTTTGTTATCGTCTTTCACACCGAAAAATCCGTTGCCGGTAGAGAAGAATATTTTATAGTCGCCTGCTCCCTGATAGATGTCATTTATGTTTATATCGCCTTTACCG
>JAAVHK010000086.1 GCA_014799765.1 Ruminococcus sp. | reverse complement strand
CCTGAAACTCTTGACAGCCGTTATCTTTACTTTGTCATGTTAAAAAATAAACAGAATATTCTTGCAAAAGTAAGAAAAGCAAGTATTCCGAGATTATCACGTACAGTTATTGAAAATCTTGTAATTCCGTTTCCGCCTTTAGAAGTACAGCGTGAAATTGTCAGTATACTTGATAAATTCACTGAAATGATAGAACTTTTGAAGCGTGAAACTGAATTGAGACAAAAACAATACGAATACTACAGGGATAAATTTTTGACTTTTAAGGAGTTGAAAAAATGAAAAATTTTGTACTTCATTCAAAGTACGCTCCTGCCGGTGACCAGCCACAAGCGATTGAAAAACTCGTACAGGGTATACAGTCGGGAAAAAAAGAACAGATTCTTTTAGGCGTAACCGGTTCGGGAAAGACTTTCACAATGGCGAACGTCATAGCACGAGTGAACAAGCCTACACTTGTACTGGCACATAACAAGATACTTGCCGGACAGTTATGTGCGGAGTTTCGGGAATTTTTTCCTGAAAATGCAGTAGAATATTTTGTATCATATTATGATTACTATCAGCCGGAAGCGTACATACCGAGTACGGACAGCTATATTGAAAAGGATTCCTCTATAAATGAAGAGATAGACAAGTTAAGACATTCTGCAACTACTGCACTGGCAGAGCGTCGGGACGTAATAATAGTAGCGAGTGTTTCGTGTATATATTCGCTGGGAAGTCCGGAGGAATACAGGTCAATGGTAGTTTCGGTACGTCAGGGTATGGAAAAATCAAGGGAACAGCTTATAAACGAACTTGTAAAAATCCGCTATGAAAGAAACGACATATCTTTTGAAAGAAATAAATTCAGGGTACGTGGTGATGTTGTGGAAATATTTCCGGCAATGTCGAGTGATACAGCGATACGTGTAGAGTATTTCGGGGACGAAATAGACCGTATATCAGAAATAAATGCTGTTACCGGTGAGGTAAAAGCGGTAGTAAGTCATGTAGCGATATTTCCGGCATCACATTACGTCGTGAGCGACGACAGAATAGAATCAGCCCTTGAGGAAATCGACAAAGAACTTGCCGAACGTATAGAATATTTCACGGCAAACAATAAACTCATAGAAGCACAGCGAATCGAACAGCGGACACATTACGATATGGAAATGTTAAGAGAAGTCGGCTACTGTAGCGGAGTAGAGAATTATTCCCGAATACTTGCCGGAAGACCTGCCGGAAGTACACCACAGACGTTACTTGACCATTTCCCGAAAGATTTTCTGTTGATAGTAGACGAAAGTCACGTAACATTACCGCAGGTACGTGCAATGTACGCCGGTGACCGTGCAAGAAAGTCAACGCTTATAGACTATGGATTCAGATTACCGAGTGCATACGATAACAGACCGCTGAATTTTGAAGAGTTCAACGCACATATAAATCAGGCTGTATACGTAAGTGCTACACCGTCTAAACTGGAGCGTGAAAAAACTGATATAATCGTGGAGCAGGTAATAAGACCTACCGGACTTGTTGACCCTGAAATAACAGTCAAGTCCACAGTAGGACAGATAGACGATTTATTTTCAGAAATTAACGCACGTATCGCAAAAAATGAACGTGTATTAATTACTACGCTTACGAAGAAAATGGCGGAGAATCTCACGGAATATTACGGACGTTTAGGTATAAAAGTACGTTATCTGCACCACGATATCGACACCATAGAGCGTATGGAAATTATCAGGGATTTAAGAAACGGTGTATTTGATGTCCTTGTGGGAATAAATCTTCTCCGTGAGGGGCTTGACATTCCGGAAGTAAGCCTTGTTGCGATACTCGACGCCGACAAAGAAGGTTTTTTAAGAAGTGAAACGTCATTGATTCAGACAATAGGACGTTCCGCCCGAAACAGTCATGGGCAGGTCATAATGTACGCCGACGAGGTTACAGGCTCTATGGAGCGTGCCATAGTCGAAACTGAACGCCGACGGGCTTTACAGATAGCATATAATCAGGAACACGGTATAATTCCGGAGACTATTATAAAAGATGTCCGTGACGTACTGGAAATAACATCAAAGAAAAAACTTGAAAAATCCGGTGACAAAAAGCTGACCGTCAAAGAACGTAATGAACTTATAGAAAAACTCACCGAAGAAATGAAAATATCCGCAAAAATGCTGGAGTTTGAACACGCTATATATCTCCGTGACAAGATAAACGAACTGAAAGGAAGTAAATAAAATGAAGTATTCAGTAACAGATATTCGTGAAAGATTTGATAAAAAAGAAAAATTAAAATATGTTTTTTTCTGGGGACATACTCCCTCGCCGGATGGCACAATCACTAAAACCTGTCTGAGCCAGTGGTATAACTGTAAGTTCACCGTCGACGGCGTGGAATACTCCACCGCTGAACAGTACATGATGTCACAGAAAGCTATGCTTTTCGGCGATACCGAAATAAACAAGGAAATAATGTCGGCGAAACACCCGAAACAATTCAAGGCACTCGGCAGAAAAATACGTAATTTCAATGAAAAAATATGGAACGAACATAAAACAGATATAGTCATAAAGGGAAACTACGCTAAATTCTCACAGAATCCTGAACTGAAAGAATTTCTGCTGAAAACCGGAAAACGCATTATTGTAGAAGCAAGCCCCTATGATAAGATATGGGGAATAGGTATGCCTGCAAATACTGACGGAATAGAAAATCCGGCTATATGGAAAGGCGAAAATCTTTTAGGATTCTGTTTAATGGAAGTAAGAGATATGCTTGCGGAGGGAATCGGCAATGACTGATAAAATTATCATACGTGGTGCGAGGGCAAACAATCTTAAAAATATTGACCTTGAAATCCCACGTGATAAACTGATAGTAATGACAGGGCTTTCAGGTTCGGGAAAGTCCTCACTTGCCTCTGATACAATATACGCCGACAGTCAGAGACAATATGTAGAAAGTCTGTCGTCGTATGCCCGAATGTTTTTAGGTCAGATGGAAAAACCTGACCTTGACAGTATAGAGGGACTTTCACCGGCGATATCCATTGACCAGAAAACCACTTCAAAAAATCCACGTTCTACTGTCGGAACGGTCACGGAAATATACGATTATTTAAGGCTTCTTTATGCAAGAACAGGAATCCCACACTGTCCGATATGCAACAGGGAAATTTCACACCAGAGCATTGACCAGATTGTTGACAGAATAATGTCACTTCCGGAAAAAACCAAAATACAGTTACTTGCACCGATAGCACGTAATAAAAAGGGAACTTTTCAGAAAGAATTTGAAAATATCCGGAAAAGCGGTTTTGTACGTGTCAGGGTGGATGGCATTATTTATGACTTAAACGAAAAAATAAAACCCGAAAAAAATGTAAAGCATTACATTGAAATAGTTGTGGACAGGCTCATTATAAAGGACGGCATACAGTCAAGGCTTGCGGATAGTCTTGAAACAGTATTCAGTCAGGGAGAACTTGCGATAGTTGACATTATCGGCGGTGAGGAAATATTATTTTCACAAAGCTATGCCTGTCCGGAACATAATATCAGCATAGGCGAGTTAGAGCCGGTAATGTTTTCGTTCAATAATCCTATGGGAGCGTGTCCGCACTGTACGGGATTAGGGGTGTACCGCCATATTGACCCCGATATAGTCGTACCTGACAGAAACATTTCCATAAAAGACGGTGCTATAAATGCACACGGTTGGAACAGTCTGACAGAAAATTCAATCTCCATGATGTACTACAGGGCGATTTCTGAAAAATACGGTATTCCGCTTGATATTCCGGTGAAGAATCTGAAAAAAAATCAGCTTGATATTTTTCTGTACGGTACAAAAGGCGAAAAACTTACACTTAAACGTCCGGAGAGTTTAGGCGGTGGGACTTATAATACAGCTTTCGAGGGCGTAATAAATAATCTTATGCGACGTTACAGAGATACCAACAGTGAGAGTTCACGGAATGAAATTGAAGAATATATGAGTGAAACAGAATGTCCGGAATGTCACGGCAGACGGCTTAAACCGGAATATTTAGCGGTAACAGTAGGCGGAAAGAATATCAATGAAATTACGGAAATGTCAGTAACAGAATGTCTTGATTTCTTTGAAAATCTGAAACTTTCGGAACACGATTTCATGATAGGCGGACGGATTATAAAGGAAATTAAGGAAAGATTAGGATTTCTGAAAAGTGTCGGACTGGAATATCTTACACTTTCGAGGTCATCAGGTACACTGTCGGGTGGAGAAAGTCAGCGTATAAGGCTTGCTACACAGATAGGGTCATCACTGGTAGGGGTGTTGTACATTCTCGACGAGCCAAGCATTGGACTACATCAGCGTGACAACGATAAACTTATTGCAACACTCAAAAAATTAAGAGATGCCGGAAATACTCTGATAGTCGTGGAACATGATGACGATACAATGTTATCGGCGGATTATATCGTTGATATAGGTATCGGAGCAGGTGTGAACGGTGGTAGGGTAGTATATTCCGGTGACGTTAAGGGTTTACTTGAATGTAAGGAATCAATTACCGGACAGTATCTCAGCGGAAAGAAAAAAATTGAAGTCCCTGTGAAAAGACGTTCCGGAAACGGTAAATTTCTTACAGTACACGGAGCATACGAACACAACCTTAAACACATAGATGTCAGAATACCATTAGGGGAACTGATATGCGTTACCGGCGTATCAGGTTCGGGGAAGTCTTCGTTAGTCAATGAAGTAATATATAAACATCTCGCCATGAAACTGAATCGGGCAAAGATAAAATCCGGTAAATTTGACAGTATGGACGGTCTTGAAAATCTCGACAAGGTCATATGTATTGACCAGTCACCGATAGGACGTACACCCCGTTCAAATCCGGCGACTTATACCGGAGTTTTTACGGATATTCGGGAACTTTTCGCACAGACTCCCGATGCCAAGGCACACGGTTATACAAGCGGACGTTTTTCTTTCAACGTAAAGGGTGGGCGTTGCGAATCGTGTGAAGGTGACGGCATAATAAAAATCGAGATGCATTTTTTACCTGATGTCTATGTGCCGTGCGAAGTCTGTAACGGCAGACGTTATAACCGTGAAACCCTTGAAGTAAAATACAAGGGCAAATCAATTTACGACGTACTGGAAATGACCGTCGACGAGGGTGTTGAATTTTTCGCCCATATGCCGAAGATTTCACGGAAACTTAAGATCTTACAGGAAGTAGGTTTAGGATATATAAAATTAGGACAATCCGCTACAACTCTTTCCGGCGGTGAGGCACAACGTGTTAAACTTTCAACGGAATTGTCAAAGCGTTCCACCGGAAAGACTATATATATACTCGACGAACCAACAACAGGACTTCATACAGCCGACGTTCATAATCTGATTGACGTACTTCAGAAACTCACGGAGCAGGGAAATACCGTACTTGTGATTGAACATAATCTCAATGTGATAAAAGTCGCCGACCATATAATAGATTTAGGTCACGAGGGTGGAGACAAGGGCGGTATGATTATTGCACAGGGTACGCCTGAAGAAATCGCACAATGTAAAGATTCCTACACCGGACAATATCTGAAAAAATATCTTTAATTAAATAAGGGCATTTATAAAGAAGTTTTCGCCATAACACTTATGATTTTTCCATTGACAATTTAACGGTTTTGATGTATAATTATTACTAAGATAAATCGAAATTCAGGGGGGTAAGTTTATGTGGGGAATATGTTTAGATTCATACTTAT
>JAAVHK010000085.1 GCA_014799765.1 Ruminococcus sp. | reverse complement strand
GTCTACCTGTGTCGCATCGGCTACTACTTTGGCATTATAATGATAGGCTGTCTCTATACGGTGTGACCGTAACAACATTCTGTGCGAATTTATTCCGTATGGTGTACAAGTCATAAGTGTGACATAGTCACCTTCCGGAATTATTGCCAGTTTATCTATTTCAGACGGCTTTACAATAAGTATTTCTTCAACCTCGTATGTAAGTACTTCTCCCAGTACGTTTACTGTAAAAGTATCGCCCACAACAAGCTGGTCAAGGTCTGTGAAAAGTTTAGCGGACGGCAAACCACGGTGTGCCGATATTACAGCGTGTGTATTGCTTCCGCCTACCGGAAATGAAGAACCCTGAAGATGTCCGGCAGCTACGTTTAAAACTTCCTCGCTTGTACCGTGATATATAGGCAACTCGACTTTTATAAACGGTATCGAAATATATCCCATTATTCCGGTATTTGAAATATTAAGTATATCGTCATAACCTGATATTTCCTTATAATTCGTGAACGGTGCATAAAGCTGAGCGAGTTTTTCGTTGTAGTCGTACGCCTCCTGCATCATTCTTTCAGTTTCTTCGGAAGACAACTGTGCTACCATTTCCTGATAGCTGGCAACTACTTTTGACTGTACTTTTGAGTTCCACCAATCACTGAAAACAGGATATGACATTACAGCAAGTCCAACAAGCAAGATGACTATCAATACAATTGTTGAAACAACTCCTGATTTTTTTTTTCTCACCTGTGTGACCTCCTTTTTCGGCAGATACTGCCGGCAGATTGCTCCACCGGCAGTTTCGGATTATAAATTATTATCTGTTGTTATGTCAATCAGTCTTCCTGTTTGCCCATTCTCTTCTTTGTGATGAGGAATACGCCTGCTACTGCTACCATAGCACCACCGCCGAGGTAGAAGAGAGTTGTACCGATACCACCGGTTGACGGAAGTGGTGTACCGGAGTTGTTGACAACAGTTAAATCAACTTTACCAGCTAATGCATTATTTTCCAACTCATCTGGTATATCGTTACTATTGTCATCTGCTGTACCTTCATATACTGATTCCCATGTAGTTGTATCAGGAGCACCATCTTCACCCTTTGTTATTGTGCCTTTCTTGAGGTCAAGAGCTTTAAGAGCATTTTTACCTTGGTCTTCTGCTGTGGCTTCAAGTACCCAGTCCTGATCATTTTCAGTGCTGGCTTCTAACTTCAGTTTAATATCGCCAATCTCATTATAGCCTTCAAGTGCCTTTGTTTCTCTGAGTATATATGTTCCGTCATCAAGACCCTTAAGTGTGAAATTACCATTTTCATCAGAAGTGAATGTAGAACCATATACTCTACCTTCTACTGCTTCTTCACCAGCTTTAAGAGGTGCATGCTCTGTAAATCCTGTAATAATACCATCTTCATCAACAACAGCATATTTATTATCACTGTTCAGTACAACGAATTCAACGCCCTGGAGTTTTTCCTTGGTTGCACCGTCAATCTTGTTAACATCGAGTTCGTATGTAAATACAATAACTCTGTCCTTAGGTGTTTCGCCTTTTTCCTTAGGTTTTTCCTCTTCGCCATCCGGCTTCGGATTATATTTTTCATTCGGGTTGTTGGAGTAAATAAGATTAACTTCATTCAACTGACCAGGAAGACCAATTACAGCGTTTTTATTAAGCTTAGCCTCATATTCAACCATAGCAATTGTATCCTTAGTTACAGGATTTGCTTCTGTGCCGAGTGCTCTTATATCTTCAATAGCGATAGAAATAGTAGTATTATCATTAGTTGCATTAACAGTTACAGAAATATCTGTATTAAGACCTGTTGTTAATGTAACATATTTGCCCTCTGCGTTCTTTGTGTAAGTCAATTCTGTACCGGCAACTGTGAGTGTAAATTTATCACCAATTGTAAATTCCTTGCCGAGTGTATCGGAGAATTCATAGTAGTAGTGGTCATAATCTTCGAGTGTTGAAGGCATTGTACCATAAAGTTTGAACGGAACATCATCGCCGATATTGTAGTCTGCTACATCATTCCACTTATTTGTCTGTTCACCATCTTGTACATCAATATCTGTATTTACCTGTGCTTCGATACTGCCGAGTGTTTCACCTTCATAAAGAGCAACTTCTTTTTCGTTTTCCTTGACTTTCTTTACAACTCTCGGAGCACTTGCTTTTACAGTAATTTCAGCACCTTCATCAGCTTTATATACGCCAAGGAGGTGGAATGTCTTGGAGCCTTCTACATTACCATTTGTAATGTCAAAATCATTTTCAACAACTATGTAATAGCCGTCTTCAGTTACATCAAATGTGCCATCAGTTGAAGTGCCTGATTGTGTAAGAAGTGAAGCATTATTACCGAGCCACTGTGATAAAGCCTTAACCTTAGCTGTATCAGTAGTTTTTGTAACTACATCTGTTTCTGAATCTGTTGTTTCTTTCAGGGTGTAGTCGTTCAATGCCTTTGCAACACCGGCAGCTGTCTTTTTCTGGTCGTCTGTAAGTGTGAAATCTTCAAGACCTTCAATACCTTCAGTTTCACCTGTAATAGCATTTAAAAATGCTGTGACCTGTTCGTCAGTGAGTGCCCATGTAACATCAGTTAATGTAGCACTACCATTTCTTTCACCGATATTAGCACTTTCAGCAGTACCGCCAAAAATCTTATAAAGTGTATATGAATGATTAGCAGTATCATTTTCTACGCCAGTGGAACTAATTGTAATTTTATCTTTTTCTGCTGCTGCAGATGAGAATATAGGGGCGATTGAACATGCTGTGAGTGCGAGGGCAGCTATCATAGCTGTAAATTTCTTAGAGTGTTTCATAAATTTTTCTCCTTTAAAAAAATTTTTTCGGATTGGATTTGTGGGGCTGGACCGTCACACAGCCCCGTGAATGTGATTATGTCGTTTTTTTACGTCTTCTTACAAGTATAACTATCGGTATCAACATTAATGCCATTCCCGTGATATAATACCATGTTGTGCCTGTGCCACCTGTTGAAGGAAGTGTTACAGATTCGTCTTCAGTCTTGGTGTTTCTGATTGTGATTGTGCCTTCGTGGTTGATAAGCTTTGAGGCATTTATACAGTAACTGGTGTCTTTATCGACATCTTCAAAACGATAGCTTACATCAAATCCTGCCGGTACTACTTCTTCTGCCCAGTAGTAATAAGGATTTCCGTTTTCGTCGTATGCCGGAAGATTTTCAATAGTTGCCTGCCAGCCACCTGCCTGTGTAAGACTTACCGTAGCTACTTCTATACCGTCGCTTTCCTGTTTGAAATCAACTTCTGAACTTCTGCTGTTTACTGCATATGGAATAAGTGCCATTGAACGACTCATACTGAATTTTGCAGAGGCTAACGCTGGTGTTTCGTCTGCAAAGTTTTTACATACATAAACTGGTGTGTCGCTTCCGTTCTGATATATCTGCATTTCTGTCAGCACCGCATAACCACTTTGATACCATTCATTTTTGAAAATTACTTTATTTGCATCGAAATAATCACCATAATTATTGTATGAGAATTCTGTACCTTTCTCAGTAAATGTACTTGTATTAGGATTAGAAGATTGGTTAGTAAAGTCTACATTAAACTTCCAATTAACTGTATTATCAAAATAAGCATTTAAAACTCCTGTAGACGTGTTATCAAATTTAAATACTATTTTTGAAATATTAGTACTACAATTTTCTGGTATATCAATACCATATTCCTTACCTTCTGTTAAATCCATAATCTTCGGAGTTTCTGCTTCTGTAACCTTAACCTTGAAAGTTGCTTCACAATCATCACGTGTGACTTTAATAGTTGCAGTTTCGTTTGCTTTTGCATCTTTAGTAGAAATCTTACTATTAATAATTGTTACACTGCCTGAAACTACTTCATAAGTGAATCCTCTGAAATCATCCGGTAATGTTATGAAGTTCGTTATAAGTTCTTCCCTGCCTGCCGGTATTTCCACTACTTCAGGGAAGTCAGCATCAGTGAAAGCAGGATATTTAATATTGATTTCCGCCTTACCTGTAACTTTTTTACCAGTTGAATTGGTAGTAGTCGCCCTGATTGTTACGTTTCCGACATCTGTAATTGTCAATTTATCGCCGTCTAAAGTAGCTATATTAGTTCCGTCTACCAGTTCATAAGTATAAGTGTAATCTTTACCACTGTTGTCACTCATTTCGCCGACAAGCTGAATTGTCTTAGGATTGTCTCTGTCTCTGTCTAATCTTATGTTCTTAATATCTTCATCTTTGACACTTATTACTACGTGTGGCTCAGGTGATACTACAATATTAAATGTTGCTGATTCACCGGCACATTCCGCAGTAATTATTACTGTACCTTCTTTGAGAGCTTTTACATAACCGTTTTCGTCTACTGTTGCTATTGTTTCGTCAGAAGATTTATAAGTTATTGTTTCGCCCTCTTTTATGTGTAATACTTCAAGAGTCTGAGTAGCAGTACTTCCGCCGAGTTGCATATACGAACTACCTTCAATTGACATCAACAGATTGACTTCCGCTTCACTACGTTTTTCTGTAGCACGCTTTATCTTTATGTTAATATCATTTTTGTACTCAGTATCGCCAACCCATTCTTTTTTCAATTCAAGTTTTACAGTATTTGTATTGGTGAAATGTATAGTATTATTTTTTGCTTCGCCATTATTTTCATAGCTTACAACATAACCCTCAACATCTTCTTCAACAATTCTGTAAACATACGGATTGCTTTCGCTTCCGACAGGAAGATTACTATAAGTATAATACCATTCATCATCAATTTTTGTCGGACCGTTAATAATTACATCTTCTGTATAGTCCTGCCAGTAGCCAGAACCCTCAGACTGAAGTTTACGCTGTAACTTGAATGAAATGGAATCAGGTCTGTTATTACCGTCATCAACCCATTTCTTTACAATATAAATGGATTTTTTCGGACTTGGTTTAGCATTGATAATTTCAATAGGCTGACCGTCCGTTGAAGGCTGACCGTTGTTCTTATAAGTAATATCCCATTCGTCAGAATCTGCATTTTCAACAACATAATACAGATATTTGTGCTTATCGTCCGGACCTTCAGGTAATGTACTTAAATCAAGTATCCAGCCGTTCATCTGTTCAATGGTGTTTTCGTCTAACGGATAAGGTTTATACTTATCGCTACCAAAATCCAATGGTAATCCGCTGGCATCTTTTTCTTCTGTACTTAAATCATAGTCGTTATCAACTGTCTTGTAATACAAAGTAATCGGAATTGTATTTGTGGGATAATTTGATGTCATTTCTATTCCTGATTCGTCAAGCCACTTCTTTTCAACACTGAACGCCCCCGGAAGATTATTCTTGATAGTAATTGAAGGTTTAACCATACTTCCGTTATTACCGTAGTTTTCCTCGTATTCTATACTTGAATCGTCCAGTCCGGATACATAAGATGTTTCAATTACGTAATAATGCCACTCTCTGTCGTCAGTATCATCT
>JAAVHK010000084.1 GCA_014799765.1 Ruminococcus sp. | reverse complement strand
GTTATGTTTATAGAGTTCTCCGACTACTACAGCAGTTTCTATTGAAAAGTCCTCGCCCAAATCATAACGGATAAGTTCTTCATCTGTATCCATGTTTACTATACGTATGAAAGCATTAGAAACCTGTCCGAAATTCTGTCTTCTTACGTCGGCGTCGTAAATCGTTACGGTAAAAGCGATTTTTTCAATATTCGCCGGAATAAGTGAAAGATTTATTTTAATCTGTTCGTCATCGCCCTCACCCTCACCGGTGAGATTATCGCCCATATGTTCCACGGCTCCGGAAGAGTGTTTAAGATTTCCGTAGAAAATGAAATCCGTATCTTTCTGGCATTTTCCGTCAGCACCGGCAAGAAAAGCTGAAGCATCAAGGTCAAAATTTGCACCGGAGTCAAAAACATTGACGTCCCAGCCGAGACCTACCATTATATTCTTAAGTCCCGGATTTGTTTTTGTAAGGTCAATTTTCTGACCTTTTGAAAGATTTATCGGCATAATAAAAACCTCCTTGATTTTTTTGGGATTAGGCATTGCATAAAAACTGTTAAAACTATTCCTGACAGTCTGTAATCTTGCCTGTTCATTTTCACGTTTTTTATGTGCGTTTTCCTGAATTTTTCTTACTTCACTTACAGATGTCATATTTGCATTCCATTGTGTTTCAATTGTATCAGCACTTATAATAATTTCTGAAGTCATTTTTTCTATCAGTTCAGACTGTTCAATAGCATTCTGTTGTAACCTGACAAGCATTTTATTTGTTTCCTTGTCAAGAGAAGAAAAATTTTTTGAAAGTATCTTTTGTTGTTTCAGGATATTTTTTAAAAAAATCTTTGAATTTATGCCGAAACTTTTCATAACAGAAAGCATATTTTTTGATTTGTCTTTTTTTCCGCCACCTGAAAATTTTATCGGCATAATAAAAATCTCCTTTTAATGTTCGTTTTTAGGCATACTGTATCTCTTGTTATACTCCTGCTTGATAGCTTCAAGCCTTACCTTGTCATCGTTACGCTGTCTGCGTGCGTCTTCCTGAATCTGTCTTGTTTCTTCTATACCGGACATGATTGTTGACCATGTTTTTTCAAGGGTATCAATCTTTATCGAACTGCCGGAAGCCATTCTTGCTATCATCTTCGACTGTTCAACGGTATTCTGTGCATTTTTGATTAACATTTCATTAGTTTTTTCGTCGAGTGCCGACATTGCTTCCGCCTGAATCTTCTGACGTTTCAGCATCATAGCCTGTGCAAGTGCCTGTTTGAATACCGGCAATGTTACGATAAATGCTGAGTTTATTTTTCTGACGAGGTTCATGTTACTGAACGCCATCATTTTTATCATCGGTACTGACTGCATAGCGATACTTTCAGCGGTTCTTAAATCCTGTGTTCGCTGTTCAAGCATTGCCAATGACTGTTCAAGGGTCTGAATTTCAAACTGTATGGTATTGTCTCCGGTAGTTGCCATATCCTGTTTACGCTGTTCGAGATATGCTTCAATCTCCCTGCAACCCTGTTCACCGGCAAGGATATACTTCACCAGTTTATGATAATATTCAACGTTTGCATTGAACATCTGGTCAAGTTTTCTGTTTGCCTGTTTGATTTCGTCCTCATACTTACGGAGCTGTACATATATCTTGTCAACTTCGCTACCCATTGTATTATACTTTTTCAGAATCTTGTCAAGCTGTTTCTTTGCGTTGCCGAAAAGTTTCTTGAAAAATCCGGGGTCTTCCTTGATTTCCTCGATATCGAACTGTGCCATAATTTTAGCAAGTGCGTTAAGCATTTCACCGGAATCATTAATCTGTGTCATGCTCATACTGTTCAGTACCACGTCGGAAGCCTTTGAAATCTCGTCGGCGGCGTCTGCACCGAAAGATACAATAGTTGTCAAATCGTCAAGGACAATCTGACTTGCAAGCCTGTCGACTTCCTCCGAACCGACTAACTGATTATTCATCTGATTTCTGTCGGCTACAATGTCGTATTGCTGTACAACTTCTACTTCCGGCTGTACCGGTTCAACCGGTGCAGGTGCGATTACTGCATTTTCATTTGTCTGTGGCTTAGCTCTTGAAAGGTCTATACCCATTTCAAACACCTCTTCTTAATATTTTTTTCTGCCCCACGGCAGACGTATACGTGAAAAATCAGGTACTTTCATATCATATACATATGAACCTATCTGATGTTCACTTATTATTGACCGGCTATAATAATTTTCAATGTTATTATATCCGGTTGGTATCATGAATAAAACATCGAATCCCAACATACTCAGAAATTCAAAGGTTATTGCCTGCTCCTGAGTTATGGAGTTGTCGCCAGTGTTTATATAAATTATTTTCGGATTCTTTTTCGTAAAATCAAAATTCTGTAGCTTCCTTATTATATCCCTGTCAAGATTCAGGACTGTCGATATTATCTTGTATTCCATACCGTTTTCAAACGTACCTTTTATAATACGGCTTTCAATAAGCATCTGTAATTTGTCAAGTATGTGATTCTGCATATCTTCACGGAGTACTTTATACTTATAGTCCGGACTGTTTTTTATTGCGGTACGCTGAAGAATATTATTTTTCCAGAACGAAACAGCACCCTGTGTGGTGTTCGCTGACTGATTATACGGCGATGTACGTCTGTTTGCGGAATACGGATTACTACTGCCCAGTGTATACGGATTCAGACTGCCTAATGTACGTCCCATAGCGTTATATGGATTGGCATTTACATGACTTGTAAATGATGTTGTCTGACCGTTTATTATAATAGTATCGTCTGTGTTGAGTTTCTTTATGAACTGCCAGTATGCTTTCGGATTACCTTCTTTTACTCCGGAAACTTTAGCAAAAAAAACCGGTATTATTACTTCTCCGTTATCTGTGGAAAAGTTCGGACGGTATTTCAGTTCTTCATTCCATAAAATTTCTATTTCCTCAAACATTGTATCAAGCACTATTGCAGAAGCCTTTGTATACTGGTGATTTCTGTAAATACCGGTATCCTGATACAAAAGCGTATCAAGTTCACGTTCCGCATGATATGCAACCGTACCGGCACGCATTGCGACACCCTCAGGGAAAATATCAATATCCAGCGATTCTTCATAGTTCAGTATAGAACATCTTTCATTATAGGCTATACAGTTTTTATCCATAACCGGATTTAATATTACTATATCCACCGGCATGAACGAAAGTATTTCAAGAAATGCTGTCCGTATCTCGTCAATTTTGCAGTTGAAAAGCATAAAACATGGTATATTTTCTTTTTTCCAACCGGAAAAAAGTTTTTTCTGCCACCGTTTAATCCAACATATGACGTATACGCACATATTCACAAACTTATTTATCGAACAGTCAACCGCATACTTCGGCATTATCTGTGAAAAATAATATCTTAAAGTCTGCTGTAATGACGAATCCGCTATATTTATATTACGTGCAATTCCTGTTACCGCCATTAACGGCGTACTGTAATTACTCCGGACGATGTCGGAAATTTCGTCGTATGTGGGTTCGGCTATCTCATTATTGACTATTATCAGATTTCTTTTCTGATTATTCATGTTATTTCTGAAAGAAATAAGCTCGTTGACGTAATCCGCACGGCTGTAAACTCCGTTTATCTGACCGAAAATATTACAGATTTCATTTTCCTGTCCTCTCTGTTCC
The DNA here is from genome assembly GCA_014799765.1 of Ruminococcus sp. GTDB lineage: Bacteria > Bacillota > Clostridia > Oscillospirales > Ruminococcaceae > Ruminococcus. The sequence continues at coordinate 1,948 of JAAVHK010000084.1, read as the reverse complement.
GGAGGCGTGAGAACATCGCTGAGACCCTCGCCACTCGACCACGAATTTGTAACTACGTTATACAACGGTTTATCACCGCATATGCTTACGGCGTTCAGCTTTTCGGAGACAGTCTGCTGTATCTTTTTTATTGAAAAGTCCGTCGGGAAAGCCGTACCGGTTTCCGTCCATATATCAGAAATTTCTGAATCAGGGTCAAAAACACTGTACTGTGTATCGCCGTTTGTCTGTACAATGACTATATCACAACCGGCTGACGACAGCATTGAAAGCAACATCAGTTCATAGTGACTGCCTATTCCGTTACAAAAAATCTTAGGTATTTCATTTTCACCTAAACGGCTTACAAGGCTTTCAAACCTGTAGTAAAGCCAGCACATAAACTTTATATATGCGTTTTTCAGAATATTCTGATTTTTTCCCTTACTTGCAAGTTCTGAAATGGTATCGTACATTGAACGGCTTATTTCATTACACTGTATTGCATTCATACGTGGCAACCATTTCTGAAGAGCTGTCATTATAAACTGTCTGTCAAGTACGAAACTGTCGCCCATCATCTCGTGATAGTATGATATGTGATTCTGGTCAACTGCCGGTATACGTCCGTCAATAATAACGCCGTTTTTCCGTGCCTGTTCGTAATATCGGCATATAAAGTCCCATATATCGTTACTGTATGAATTTATTCTGTAAAAAAATACATTGTTTCCGTTTCGCTGATTCAGATTCAGAAAATAGTTATCAAGTGAATCTGTTCTGATATGCTGAAACATTTCCTTGTCACCTCTTGAATTTATTTTCGACAAACCCGAATACTGAACCAATAAGTCCGCCGATTATATGTGTAAGTTCTGAAATGTTGTTATGAATGAAAATACCGTTATATACCTGCTGACCGATATATATTACCGCAACAATTATGAAAGTCAGCGGAATTTTTCCGTTCTGAAATCCTGTGAACGACGACAGCAGTATAAATGCAAATACAACTCCGCTTGCTCCCAGAAGCATGACGTGCGGGAAAAATATAAAATTTATAAGTCCGGTTACGAATGCCGTTATTGCTATAATCATAATCATATCGGTTTTGCCGTATTTTTCTTCAAGTAACGGCCCCAAAAGCAGAATATATGTTATGTTACCGAAAAAATGTTCCCAATCGGCATGACCGAAAATGTGTCCGAAAAAGCGTATATATGTCAGCGGACTGAGCAGTGAAGAACGGTATACACTGAAAACAAGTTGATTACTTGCTCCGTGGGTTATACTGCTGAGTACAAGCGATATAAGACATATAAGTGTGAAACCGAGTACAACCGGTGAATTATACGATATTTTTAAACCTGATTTATTTTTACTCATTTATTTTCCCCGCCGTCAGAATTGGTAATTTAATACATTAAATTATAACATAATTAACAGGTATCTGTCAAGTATAATTATGAAAAATGTTTAATGTTTTCTTATGTGAAAAGTTTTGAAAATGCGTCTTTTATTACCTTGTTGTCAGTGGTATCAGCTCCGGAAAGGTTAATTATATACGCAAACGGACTTACAGTTTTATTTAGTTTTTCTGATACGTCATGAAGATTGCATAGCTGATTTTTATTTGAATCTCTTCCGCATAGTACGTATAATCCGGCTATTCTGTCATTTTCCTCCAGCGGACTGACGGAAAAAAGATACTTATAGACAAGTTCCATAAGTCTTTCATTTTCCGTCACCTGCATGGAACTGAATTTAGCATCCATTATTACGTAATCTGAAGAGCCGTCACGGGTTATTTTAAGAAGATAGTCCGGAGTGTATATATTTCCCTTGTTACCACTCAGCATACTGGCGTATCTGTTGCGGTAAAGCATTATTTCGTTAGGTCTCGGCGGAGCTATCTCGCCATATATTACCGGCTGAAAATAACGCGTTATGTCGCTACCGTAGTTGCCCT
>JAAVHK010000083.1 GCA_014799765.1 Ruminococcus sp. | reverse complement strand
GAAATTCGGGAAAAATAAACTTCAGTACATCAAGCCCGATAAAACCGGAAGTAATTACAGAATCGGAAGAATTTGATGTAAGACAGTGTAAAATGGTCATGGCGTTCAAATACGACTGTCCGGACAAGTACGCCGTAAAGATGTTGAATACCGTATGGGGTGAAACTCCGGTATCGAAACTTTTCCTTAACGTCCGTGAAAAAATGAGTTTATGTTACTACTGTGCCACACGTGTGAACAAGTACAAGAAAACTATATTTGTAGATATAGGCGTTGAAAGAAACAATATCGAAAAGGCAAAGGCTGAAATACTCCACCAGCTTGACGAGATAAGAAACGGAAACATCACCGACAACGAGATAACAAGTGCGGTACTTAGTCTTGATAACGCACTTACTTCAGTAGGTGATACGCCGTCATCATATTCCGGTTGGTATTTTGACTGCCTCTGCGATGGTGAGATAATAACACCGGAAGAGTGTTCCGGAAAATATAAGGCGGTCACTAAGGAAGATATTATAAATGCCGGAAAGTCACTCACTCTTGACAGCGTTTATATAATGTACGACAAGGAGGAGCAGAAATAATGGATAAACAGATTCTTATGAGTTCAAAGACCGGCGATAACTGTATATACGTCAAGCACCCCAGCGGACTTGATATATATATCTGTGAAATGGAAGGTTTCAGTACTGTTGAAGCACTTTTCGGAACAAAATACGGTTCTATAAATACTATGTTTAAGATGCGTGACGATAAGGAATATACAACAGTACCGGAGGGTATAGCCCATTTCCTTGAACACAAGCTGTTTGAAAATGAAGACTGTGATGTTTTTGAACTCTATGCAAAGACCGGTGCAAGCGGTAATGCCTATACATCTTTCGACAGGACGTGTTATTTGTTCAGCTGTTCAAAGAATTATCAGGAATCACTGAAAATTCTGCTTGATTTCGTCCAGAAACCATATTTTACTAAGGCAAATGTCGATAAGGAGCAGGGTATAATAGGTCAGGAAATCCAGATGACCAACGATAATCCCGAATGGAGAGTATTTTTCAATATGCTCCGTTGTATGTATCATAATCATCCTGTAAAGATTGATATTGCCGGTACTATCGAGAGCATAGCACAGATTGACGCTGATTTACTTTATAAGTGTTATAATACTTTCTATAATCTCAATAATATGGTGCTTTCGATTGCCGGAAACGTAAAAGCCGACGAAGTACTTTCTATATGCGACGAATATCTTAAACCTTGCGAAGATAAAGGTCTTGAGACTGTATTCCCTGAAGAGCCTGAAACTATAGTACAGTCAGAAATATACGAAAAACAGCCAGTAGGTACGCCGATATTTCATATAGGATATAAATGTACTCCGTGTGACGAAAAGGAAAGACTTATACAGAATATCGCTATGTGTATAGCATCTTCAATTATTACGGACGTTTCTTCCGATATGTATAACAGACTTCTTAAAGAGGGCGTATTAAATTCAACTTTCAGCGGTGAGATTTTCTGCGGTGACGGTTATTTTTCCGTAATTTTCGCCGGCGAATCTAATGACCCTGTAAAAGTCCGTGACTCTATAGTAGCGGAAGTGAAGAATATATCCGAAAACGGCATACCGGAAAAAACATTCCAGCGTATAAAGAAATCAATGTACGGTGCAATGATAAGACAGCTGAATAACGTCGAGGCGGTAGCGAGTATGATGTTAGGTGCGAATATGTCCGGAATAGGTCCGTATGATACAATAGATATGATATCCGGAATGACAAGCGATACGGTACTTGAATATATGCGTCGTGAACTCCGTGAGGACAGACTTGTTTTATCTGTAGTAGAGGGTACGGAAAATGACTGAAATAACAGCTATAGCTGACCCTTATGAGATACAGTTTCCACGACTTGACTGGACTTTCCATATAAATCCGACTGCTTTTACAATATTCGGTATGAACATACAGTGGTACGGAATTATAATAACGTTTGGTCTTGTACTGGCATTATTGTACGTCATGCCGAAAATGAAACGTTTCGGGATAGATGCCGAAAAGGCACTTGATGCGATAATAGGCGGAGTAGTCGGCGGAATAGTCGGTGCAAGGACGTACTATGTAATATTCAACTGGGATTCCTATAAAGGCGACATAATGGCTATAATAAACACACGTAACGGCGGACTTGCTATTTACGGTGGTATAATCGGGTCTGTAGCGGTAGGACTTGTAATCTGTAAGTTGCGGAAAATAAAATTTCTGCCAATGCTTGATATAACGGTACTGGGCTTTCTGATAGGTCAGGGAATAGGACGGTGGGGCAATTTTGTCAATCAGGAAGCATTCGGCAGTAATACGAACAGTATTTTAGGTATGACCGGCGGTGAAATACAGTCAACTATTTTAGCGGACAGGGCATCCGGTCTGGACTATCTTCAGACCGTTCACCCGTGTTTTCTGTATGAATCGTTATGGTGTCTGTTAGGATTTCTGCTTATATCGCTTTATTCAAGAAAACGTAAATATGACGGTCAGATATTACTGATGTACATGACATGGTACGGTGCGGAAAGATTTGTTGTAGAGGGTCTCCGCACAGACAGTCTTATGATTGGCAGTTTAAGAGTATCGCAGATTTTATCCGCCGTGATATGTATCATTTCAGTTGTGATACAGATTTTCATGTTGATAAGAGTAAAGAAAAATCCGGAAAAATACGTACTGTACTGCAACACGGAAGAATCAGAACAGATTCTTGAGCAGGCACGGAAACGCCGTCTGGGTGAAGATGATGACAATACAGACTATCAGCCCATAACCGATAGTGATAATAATGAAAATATTCAGGAGGAAGAATAACAATGGCACAGATAATTAATGGTAAAGAAGTTTCCGCTACCGTAAAAGCGGAAGTAGCAGAAGAAACAGCACGTCTCAGAGACGAAAAGGGTTTAAAAGTAGGACTGGCTGTTGTAATCGTCGGAAATAATTCCGCTTCAAGAGTTTACGTAAACAACAAGAAAAAAGCGTGTGAAGAAGTAGGTTTCCAGTCATTCGAATACGCCCTTGACGAAAACACAACTCAGGAGCAGTTACTTGACCTTGTGAACGTCCTTAACCGTGATGACCGTGTAAACGGTATACTCGTACAGTTACCGCTTCCGGCACATATCGACGAGACAGCCGTTATAAATGCAATCTCACCGGAAAAAGATGTTGACGCTTTTCACCCTGTAAACGTCGGACACATCATGATAGGAAATTATTCATTTCTGCCATGTACTCCGGCAGGTGTAATGCGACTTATAGAGAGTACCGGCACAGACATAACCGGAAAACAGTGTGTAGTTATCGGCAGAAGTAATATAGTCGGCAAGCCTCAGGCAATGTTGCTTTTACAGAAAAACGGTACTGTAACAATATGTCACTCAAAGACAAAGAATCTTAAAGAAATCTGTCTTAATGCAGATATTCTTGTAGTAGCGATAGGCAGGGCGAAATTTGTTACAGGCGATATGATTAAAGAAGGTGCAGTTGTAATCGATGTCGGCATGAACCGTGACGAAAACGGCAGACTTTGTGGTGACGTTGATTTTGAATCCGCTGAAAAGAAAGCCTCCTACATAACGCCGGTTCCTGGTGGTGTAGGTCCTATGACTATTTCCATGCTTATGAAAAATACCCTCACCGCCGCCAAACAACAGGCTGGTATTGAATGATTTTCCGATAATTATAAAAGTTTATGAATAAATTATGACCTGTCATTAGTAATGATAGGTCATTTTTGTTGAAAAATTCCCCATAATAAACAGTATTTATTACAAATTGCTACAAAATATGAAAGTAGTTGACTTTTTTTTAAATACAGTGTAAAATATTATTATCGTTCATATTTTTTGCATATTGATTGTAATATGAAATAAATGTATAAAAGAAAAAAGGGTGATTAAATGGTTTTCAGCAGTCTCGAATTTATTTTTGTATTCCTGCCTGCATTTATGTTGATTTATGGCTTCAGTCCGCCTAAATACAAAAATGCAGTTATTTTTGCCGGAAGTGTAATATTTTATAGTATGGGTGTAAAAAGTCCGGTATATATAGTACTTTTTCTGCTGACTTTGCTTTTCAATTTCATAATAGCACAGTTCATGGAGATGTACGGAAAATATAAGAAATATTTTCTTGTTGCCGGAATAATCTTCAATTTCTGGTGGCTGTTGTTTTTCAAGTATACGGGCTTTACATTCGAGAATATCAACGCACTTTTTCACACTTCACTGCCGTTGAAAGATATTATACTGCCGGTGGGAATAAGTTTCTATACTTTTCAGAATGTATCGTATATAATTGATGTTTATCGTGGAAATGTAGTCTCCGAAAAAAATATAATAAATTACGGTGCATATATCAGTATGTTTCCGCAACTTATAGCCGGACCTATCGTGACATATCAGACAGTCGCCGGACAGCTTCAGAAACGTACTCATAATATAATGAAAGTTGAAGAGGGTCTGAAAACATTCACAATAGGTCTCGGATATAAGGTACTTATTGCAAATCAGCTTTCAGGTTTATGGAGCGATATTTCAATGATAGGTTACGAGAGTATTTCCACACCGCTTGCGTGGCTGGGAATAATTGCCTATTCGTTTCAGTTGTATTTTGATTTCTATGGCTATTCCATGATGGCTATAGGTCTCGGAAAGATTATGGGTTTCGATTTGCCGAAAAACTTTGATTTTCCGTATCTTTCACTTACTATGACGGAGTTCTGGAGACGCTGGCATATAACACTTGGTTCATGGTTCAGGGAGTATATATATATTCCTCTTGGTGGTAACCGTAAGGGAAAATCACGACAGATTTTAAATACTTTCGCCGTATGGCTTTTCACTGGCTTATGGCATGGTGCAAGCTGGAATTTCGTTCTGTGGGGACTTGTTTTATTTGTACTGATTATAACTGAAAAATTCTGGACAGGAAAATTTCTGAATAAATATGCGGTTGCCGGACATTGTTATATGTTACTGATAATTCCGCTGACGTGGCTTATATTTGCTGTTACTGATTTCCACGAACTCGGCATATACTTTAAGAGATTACTTCCGTTTATACCTCAGGAAAAAGGAGTTATTCTTGCCGGTGACTATCTGAAATATTTAAAGATATACTGGAAATTTTTCCTTGCAGGTATATTATTTTCCACAAGGATTCCGCAGAAATTTTACGAAAAATATAATAAAACCGTTGTATGTGCTGTTTTATTGCTTGCTGTATTCTGGGGAGCAGTATATTGTATGTACAAAGGCATGAATGACCCGTTTATGTATTTCAGATTTTGATTTTAGGAGATTGTAGAATGAAAGATATAAAATTTATGCAGAATATCCGCCAGTGGATATATACATTTCTGCTTATTCTGACGTGTTTTGTAGCGTCGCCTATAATATTCCGGCAGATTTGGAAAACCAGTAAAGATGTTACACCGACGTCATCTAGGAAACCTCCGGTTATAGATATAAACAGTACCGGCACACAGCCTGTTGAAACAACACCGTCTACGGAAAATATTTCCGGATTTATTGAAGAAAATATGCAACAAGCCACGGAGCAGGCAACTACTGAACCTCCGAAACCTGCTCCGGTATTCGTACAGAGTGACCCTTCATATTTTGACGACGCTTTATTTATAGGAGATTCAAGGACAGTCGGCATATATGAATACGGTACGCTGAAAAATGCGGATTATTTCTGTAATGTCGGACTTGCCTCGTATAAGATTTCTGACGAATACGACGAAAACGGACTTACAATTTACGATAAACTTTCAAACAACAATTACGGAAAAGTATATATAATGCTTGGTATAAACGAAGTCGGAAATGATTTCGCATATACGGTAAATTCGTATCTCAATCTGATAAGTACTATAAAGCAGTATCAGCCCGACGCTATCATATATATAATGGCAAATCTTCATGTTTCCGCTAACAGACAGTTACAGGGCGATATGGTTACAAATGAGAACATCAACGCACTTAATCAGGCACAATCTGAATTTGCCGATAATCAGTCTATTTTCTATATCGACGTAAACCCGATATTCGACGATACCGACGGCAACCTGATGTACGAATGCAGTAATGACGGCGTACACGTCCTTGCAAAATACTATCAGACATGGTGCGAATGGCTCTGTAAGAACACTATACCGGTCAATACTCCGGAAGAAACTACTACCGTTATCAATACAGATGTCAATTCCGGCGGTTTTGTTGATACGTCGGTATATAACGAAGTACCGGCAGTAAATGATAATTATATCGCCGATGACCCATACATTGATTACGGCGGAAATGACGAATGGAATTACTGATTTATATTTTTTCCGGATAATATATATTATCCGGATTTTTTTATTGACAATTCAACAGGTTTATGATAAAATTAAAATGATATTTTTACTATCTTAATGAACGGGGGTTATGATATGAATAATTATTCGTCCTTTTCGCATACGTTTACAGGAGCTTTTCATGCAAAAAACGGAATAATATGTCAGGATTATTCAATGTCATATGACTGTCTTAAATATTCATTTGTGGCAGTGGCAGATGGTCACGGAAGCCCTCAGTATATCCGCACTGACAGAGGGTCAAGGCTTGCCGTACAATGTGCCTGCGAATGCGTTGAAGAATTTATGGATTTGCTTGACGGTGCGGAAATGCTTATGAGTGTCGAAAGAAAAAGACGTAAAATGTTTTCATTGTTATGGCGGAATGTAGTATCGCTATGGTATGACCGTATAACAAATGATTATATGAATTATCCATTTACCGAAGAAGAACTTGATAAAATACCGGAAGAACTTTCAAATTACAGGCAGTACTACAGAGACGGCAATTTTGTTGTTGCTTACGGTACTACACTTGAATTTTTTGTAATATCAAAAGAATTTGCATACGGAGTACAGATAGGCGACGGAAAATGTGTCATAGTCGCTGACGACGGTTCGGCATATAGTCCCATACCTGATGACCCTTTATGTAACGGCAATATAACATCTTCAATGTGTCAGGAAGATGCCGTAAACTCCGCACGTTTCTGTTATTTTGACAAAAACAACATACCACCGGCGGTATTTATCGGTACGGACGGCGTTGACAAATCGTGCTGGAATGACGAACAGCTTTACGACCTATACAGAAAACTTGCGATAAAATTCGCTGAAATCGGTTTTGAAGAAGCAGATAAAGAAATGTATAATCTGTTACCGGAAATAAGTGCCAATGGTGTCGGCGATGATATTTCATGTGCGGGTATACTTAATATAAGTATGCTGAAAAAATGTATTGATGAACTCCGTAACTCCTCCGAAGAGGAAAACATCACTGACAGATATGATGTATTTCTCAGTACCGAAGATATAAAGGCTTTTATATCTGTGCTTATAGAAGATACAATAGCATCATGGGACGAAGCCGACATATATGCAATATCGCTTTTCATTTACGACGACGAAGACAATCCGTGCAAGCCTACTGTCGTATTAGGATACAATACAGAAACCGAATATCAGAAAAATTTACGTTTTGCGGACAGTCCGCAGGAAGCACGCTGGAATTATGTTTTCTGGTTGCAGAATAATGAACTTAGTTTCGGTACGGATGACACCGCACGGATAGTAAGGCAGTGGATTATAAGCTGTGGTTACGAATACAACGAAAATGCCGACAGCTCCGACAGTGAAAGATATGCCGGTATCACGGAATCATTTACAGAACTTCTCGCCGATATTGTACAGGCACTTCACTCCAAAGGCTTCATAATAAATACTTTCGGGAAAGATATTCCAGTACTTATACATAATCTTGAATATAATGTCAGAATAGCTGAACTGAATATGCTTGCAAACTGTAGCGACGCTATAAGGGATTTTGTGAAATTCTGTCACGGAAATGAAACATAAATTTTTTTCAGTTATTCAGAAATCTTTCACATAATTTACATATCAGCGGTTTATAATACAATCATAGAAAGAAAAACAAAAGAAAGACTTACGGAATTGGGAATTAAAAAAATGGTGATTCTATGAACAATTTTATTAATCGTATTATGATGACCGCTATAACTTTCGCTGTAATGGCGGTAGGCTGTACTGATAACAGCGATTCTGATTCCGGAACGACAACTTCCGAGAAAATGACAACTATTTCAGCCGGAACTGCTGAGACTACAGAACCGGCTGAAGATAAAACATCTGAAACAACGGAAACAGGAGAGACAGTTGCAGAAAAAAATCCTGTACTTTTGTCCTCACCTGTAAAGACTTCCGAAAGCGAACTTTTTTCAGACAGAGACCTTAACCCCGATTACTCTTCCCCCGATACTGTAATAAATCTCACCGGTAACGGTGCAGACGTAACCGGAGCAGGTGTAACGGTTGACGGCTCTAAAGTAACTATTACAAGTGAGGGTATATATATTATAAGAGGTACTCTTGATGACGGTCAGATTGTTATAGATGCGGACGGTGCGAAAGTTCAGCTTGTACTTGACAATGTCAATATAAACTGTAGTAACTCGTCAGCGATATATGCCGTAAATGCAAAGAAAGTTTTCGTAACTCTCGCCGACGGTACTGAAAATGTACTCACTGACGGTACGGACTATGTTTTTACAGATACCGAAAAATCTGAACCCGATTCAGTTATTTTCAGTCACGACAGCCTGACAATAAATGGTACAGGCGAACTCGAAATTAATGGTAACTTCAATGACGGTATACGCTCCAAAGACGATGTTGTTATTACCGGCGGAAAAATTACTGTAAATGCAGTCGGAAACGGTATAAAAGGCAAGGACTATGTAGCCATTGCAGACGGTGAAATCAATATTACAGCCGGTGCGGACGGCATAAAATCGACAAATACCGACGATATTTCACTTGGATTTGTTTACGTCGAAGGCGGTACGCTGAATATCACGTCGGACGGCGACGGCATACAGGCGGAAACAGTTTTTTCAGCTACAGACGGCGTATTTAATATAACGTCCGGTGGCGGAAGTTCTGCCTCAACCAAAACACATAACGACGACTTCGGCGGATTCGGTAAAGGCGGAGGCTTCGGACGTGGTGGCGGATTCGATAGGGGCGAAAAACCTGATATGCCGGAAGATTTCGGAGACTTCAACCCTGAAGACTTTGAAATGCCTGATTTCAGAAATTTCAATCCGGAAAATCTTGAAATGCCCGATAGTCCCGAACAGCTTGCTTTTAATACTGAAAATGATGATAATACTTCCGATACCGTAAGTACAAAAGGTATAAAAGCGTCTGCCGAAATAAGCATACTCGGCGGAACGTTCAATATAAATTCCGCAGATGATGCTATTCACTCGAATGCAGATGTCGCTATAGAAGACGGAAATTTTACTCTTGAAACAGGTAACAAGGGTATTCATTCCGATACCACGGCTACTATTAACAATGGTTCGGTAAATATTACGAAATCCTATGAGGGTATTGAAGCTACTATTATAATTGTCAACGGCGGTTCAGTTGAAATAAATGCTTCTGACGACGGCTTCAATGCAAGCGACGGTGTAACTAATCAGTCTGGTATGGGAACATATTCGGATTCTATTATGCTTGATATCAATGGCGGAACTGTTTATGTAAACGCTTCCGGTGATGGTCTCGATTCAAACGGCGATATAAATATTACCGGCGGTACTGTAATAGTAGACGGTCCGGAAAATTCCGGAAATGGTGCTTTAGACAGTAACGATGAAATAATCGTTTCAGGTGGTACACTTGTTGCGGTTGGTATGTCCGGTATGGCTGAAAGTCCGTCGGAAAGTTCAACACAGAATACAGTTTCTGTAACTTTCGACAGTACTTTTGACGGCGGTACACTCGTAACACTTCTTGACGATTCCGGAAATGAAATAATCAGCTATAAACCGGCAAAAAGTTTTGATAATATTGTAATAAGTACTCCGGATATAAAAACCGGCACAGCTTATACATTCTATACAGGAGGTACTTCCTCCGAAAGTGAGGTACACGGACTTTACGTGACCGGCGGTTACAATAACGACGGTACGGAAGCCGGAAACTTTACAGTAGAAAGTTCTGTTTCATACGTGGGCAGACAGTCCGGTATGGGCGGAGGTTTCGGCGGTGGAGGCGGTATGCATATGCACGGCGAACGTCCGGACGATATGCCTGAACCTCCCGATATGAACGGCGGTCACGGTTTTAAACAACCCCGTCAGTAAATAATGCAATCTTCTAATTTCATATAAACCACCCTATAAACAGTGAGAGCCGGAGAAATCCGGCTTTCATTGTTTTGTAACGATATTTAAAGGAGTATATATTATGGAAAATCAGCAATTTACACCATTAGTTGACGATGAAACTAATGATAATAAATCTGGTAGTTGCATGAAAAGTTGTTTAACTGTATTTTTGTCAATGGCAGGATTATTTATATTAGTAATCATATCAATAAATATCATTGACCATATACCTCGAACTATTACCACTGAAAAACATAATACTTATACTGTTGAACTACAGGCAAAAAGTAGTCCGGTTTTTCCGTTTGGTCCTCAGGACGGCAGAATTGTTTTGAAAAATAATTCAAGGAAAATATGCAAGGTGGATTTTGTATTATTCAATGACGGAAAGAGTATGGACGAAGATAACTGGAAAGTAAAATGGGAAACAGATAAAGTAATTATAACAATAATGGGTGAAGAACAGACAAACGAAATTTACATTTTATATTACAACGGTGAAGTTGAAAAATAGTTTCTGATTTATAGTTTGTATCAATATTTAAGGAGGAGTATATATTATGACAAATCAGCTTGAAAGAATAAAGTCCAAACTTATTAAAAGATTACAGGAAAATTCAGACGGTGAGGAAATCACACTTGAAACGCTTCCTATTGAAAAGATTACCGAATTTGAAAATAAGTATCGGATAAAACTTCCGCAGGGAATTGTTGATTTTACACGAAAGTTTCAGACGGTGCTGTATTATATCCAGATGAGGAAATATGCAATTTAGAACCTTTTGAAAACTGGTATTTTGACGAAAAGTTAATACATACTGATTTCAATATAGAAAATGATGTCACATATGATGATTACTGCGATATACAAGAAAGTACGAAAGATTATTCTTTTGAGAATTGTGGGAATATTTCTTTAATGGATTTAGGTTGTGCCATGACGTATAATATAGTGGTCAAGGGAAAACATTACGGTGAGATGATAGCATTACTTGAAATGTATCTTGAAATAACAAACATGAATTTCCTTGACTGGATTGAAGGTTGTATTGACGGCACTGTTGAATATATGATTTAAAGGAGAGGTTATGAGTAAAGAATACTATTGCTTTGAAAATGAAAAAGGTGATACAGGATTTCTTGCCGGAGTGGTTGATGTTCTGACAGGTAATCTTCCGCACCCTGATTTCTTTTATGCTTTTGAGGCGGATATTTTCCGGATTGAAAATAATGACGTTTCCGGTATCAACGAAACTATTAAAAAACGTCTGCATTATTACAACATCAGAGACGGTTTAAATTTACCGGCGGAGTATATAGACAGACTTAATTTACAGTTGGAGAAAGTAAATACTGATGCCGAAAAAATTTTTTGCGATATTATTTCACAATATTCATCTGCAAAGGATATTCCCGAAAAAACAGGGGAATTTTTCCGTAATCTTAACTGGTATCTGAACAAGCCGACAGGTATATATGTAGATAAATTATCTGACTACAAAAACATTGAAATATTAGGACGTGTTTATTTATATATGGGTTTTGACTGTCTTTTCATTGCATACGATGAATGGGTTGTAGTTTTTATAGTCGGGACAGTGGAATAATTTAAAGGAGTTTATTTTATGGGACTTGATTTATATATTGAAGCGTTGATAAGGGAAAAGAAAACCGGAAGAGTAATTTCCAATCCATATGAAGACGGTTTTTTTGAAGTATGTTGGTGGTGTGGTCATGATTTTGGTGATATTATTGACAAAATGATAGATATATGCAACAGACATATGAATACAAGTTATACAGATGAAGATGACGAAATACCTGTACCACAGTCCGCACTACGTGACATATATGCTTTACTTGTGAAACGTTCTTATCTGCCGGACGACGAGTATTTTGAAGTATTGCCATGTAATATAGAATGAGAAAGACGTATTTCATATGAAATGACTAATCTTAGCAATGCGGATAAACTTAATAGTATTATTTATCAGCTTAAATGTATCGAATATTATAATGACCCTATAACAAGCAGTTATATTCCGAATCCGGAAGATAAAAAGGCTTTTGAAGATAATCCGCAGAATTATGAATGGAAATTCAGAATAATTCCCTCTTACTGATATTTAAAAAGATAAAAGAACCGGAAATTTATTCCGGTTCGTGAATTATTCAATCTGTTTTGCAAGAAACTGTGCGGCAGCGTTTATCAGACTTTTCTGTAAGTCGTTGGCTTCCGTACCTTGTTCTGTGGAAAGAAATGCAACGGCTCCGGAAACGTCGCCTGAAGTAATAATCGGTATTGCTGCAATAGCTGTACGTTCTACGCCCTCAGCCGGAAAGAAGTTGTTACTGTCACCGTTAGGACAGAAATACTGTCCACGATTTTCCATTAGTTCTTCAAGCTGACCTGTTACACGACGTTCAGAAAATTCCTTTTTGGACACACCAGCCGTTGCAACAACGTGGTCTTTATCGAATATCACAACCGGACAACCAGCTATTTTGTACATTATATCCGCAACGTATGAGGCGTTTTCACTCATTTCATTAATAGCGGAATACTTCTTGAAAATGACTTCACCGTCACTGTTAGTATAGATTTCTAAAGGGTCACCCTCACGGATACGCATGGTGCGTCTGATTTCCTTTGGGATTACCACACGACCTAAATCGTCAATTCTTCTGACTATGCCAGTAGCTTTCATATATAATATCCTCCAATGAATAATTTTATTTGGATTTGTGAGAATATTATTTGCCGTATTTTTTCAAATATTCGTTAAATTTTTATAAAAACAGATTTAAAATACGCTTTTTCTGCTATAATCTGTAATATCACTGCCTAACATTCCATAAAGTTCCTGTACTGTAAGTTTTTTGTCTATGAGTGCAAGTAGTTCAGCGTCAGTAACGCCGATAAACTCTATGAAATCAACTTTACCGTTTGGTGTGTCTATGCTTTTTACTTTAGTATCCGAGACTGTTATGAAACCAGTAAGCAATGATTTCTGATTATAGTCGATACCTGTTTTCTGACCTGTATAAATGTATTCGTTTTCCTGAAAAATTTCACCTGAATTAAAAGTTATTTTTGAGATTTGTTGTAATATTCCTGCAATACATCTGATTTCATTTTCTTCATTTTGCTTGTTATAACAGTCTTTTTTCAGTTTGAAGGTAAACTCCATACCATATCCGCTGTACTCCGGATTATCTGTTTCTTTTTCGTAAAGTTCGGTCAAACCGAATGTTATAAAATGCCAGTAGTCGTCACCGTCGTATACACTTATGCCGTCAAGAGGGTCATTTCCGCCGAGACTGTACGGAATAATTGTACGGTAATGTTTCGGATTATCCTGACCAGTATAAATTTCTGTAAAGGCTTTTTCGATAGCTTCCCAGCCTGATAAATTTAATTCTTCTTCTGAGGGATTCATTTTTATTATTACTCCGTTTCTTATATGATATTTAATTATATCATATATTCCAGAAAAAGTAAACTTGACATATTATACAAAAAAATCTGTAGCTGAATTGTTTATTTATATAATTTTTTATTTTTTCATTTTAACTATTGACGTTTTTTAAAATATACGTTATAATAAATACAGACACTGAAAAACTGTAAAGTTAAGGAGATTAAATAATGAAAGAAAATTGTCCTTTAGTATCAATTATTATTCCTGTTTATTGCGGAGAAAAATATCTCGAAACATTATTCAGAAATCTCAGAGAATTGGTTTATGAAAACCTTGAATTTATCTTTATAGATGATTGCAGTAAAGACAATTCATTGAAACTTCTTGAAGAATTTTCACGTGAAATGCCTGATTGCAGAGTTATAGCAAATGAAAAAAATATGGGTGTTTCATATTCTCGTAATGAGGCTTTGAAGATAGCAAATGGCAAATATTTATTTATGCTTGATTGTGACGATATATTTTCTAAGGAAATAGTTACGGAATGTGTTTCGCAGGCAGAAAAATTGTGTTCAGATGCAGTGCTTTATAATTTTGCTGACATAAATCCTGATGGTAGTATAAGGCGTTATAAAGAATTGTCATATAGCAGGAATATCTATGAGGGTACAGATATAAAAAAAGTTGTTGCTAAATCATTTGGAACATCTTTGCCTGAGTTATATGCATATTTAACCGGAAAACGTGGTGCAAAAGAAAATAAAGAATGGAACGGTCCCTGGAAAATGATGTATAAAACAAGTATTATTCGTCAGAATAATCTGAAGTTTTGTGAAAATTTACGTATCGGTGAGGACACTATTTTTACTAATGAATATCTTTGTTTTTGTGATAAAATAAGTATTCTTAGAAAAGATTTATATTTTTTGTTGATTCATGCAGATTCTACAATTGGTCAGTATATCGGAAAATATAAGGAAAATATTGACCAGAAAGTTAAATTATACAGAGAAAAACTGGCATTGACAAAAAGAATTTGCAAAAAAAGAAATATGGATATTTCTAAAATATGGGGTGGAGAATGTATTCTTTCGTCCGTTCAACTGGCAGTCCTGATTGCCGGAGACAATGAATTATCTTTGAAAGAAAAAGTAATATGGTTGAAAAAATATCAGTCGGATCCTGTTATTCAGATGATATGGAAAAAATTGTCTTTCAGAAAACTTATGGAGAATTTTTCAATTAAGACAATTCCTGTTATTATGATAAAATTAAACTTATTATCATTGGTTATATTATCTGTACAGATATTAAATAAATTTGGATTCAGTATCAAAGAATGATTATATAATATAACTTTTAACAATAAATAAACTCCTCGGAATCATTGTACACGAATGAACTTCTGAGGAGTTTATTTAAGTTTACGCCGTCTGAGCGGGCAGAGAACTGACAAATATTAATAGGATATATCATATATATCTTTATCCGAATAATGCCACCATTCGCCCCAGTAGCCGTTAAAACCGTACTCATTCATTATTGATTCAAGCAAACGTGAATTTTCACCGGCTTCTGCTGAAACATCACTGTAATCCCTGTCTGCAATTAAAGAAAATTCGTCGAAACCGGACGGCAGTTCAACTTCACTTCCGTCAGTATAAACTATTCCTAAATCTATTGTATTTCCTCGGCTGTGACTTGTAGTACCGTTCCGTGGGTCTGCAACGTAAGTCGGGTCAGGGCACACTTCCCATAATCTGTACTGTGCTTCTTCTGACCTGTATGCATCCCATACAATAATACTGAATCCATTTTCTTTAAGGGCTTCCTGAACTTTTGCCAGTTTTTTGACTGAACCATAACAAAGATATGCTTCGGCATCATCATATATTACAGTTCCTGTGAAATTATTGGTTGTGGCATATCGTAAATCTATTACTGCGTCCGGAATATAATCAAGTATGCGGACAAGTTCACCGTCTGGAACATCTTCTCTGACAGTCGTTACAGTTACTGTTCTTGTGGAAACTGTACTTGAAACCGGTACAGATGTAACAGTAGTGGTTGTAGTAGTAGTGGAAGTAGCAGTGGTTGTAGTAGTGGCAGTGTTAGTAACTGAAGTTGAAGTAGTTTCGGAAGTAGTGGTTTCTGTTACAAATGAATCATGTGTTTTTTCCGGAGTCTCTTTATTTTGTATTTTATGAAAAAAATACCCCGATATAAAGCCGACAGACATTATAATAATTTCTGACATAATGATAATAATCAACCTGATTTTTTTATTATTTTTCATATAAATTCCTCATTAATATAAAAATTCAGTTTACAGCTATTTCAGATATACAGGTATCATTATATTTGTTTCCGGAATATACACTTAAAATAGTAATTTTAATGTATTTCGTATCTACCGGCGGATTGAAAACTATACGGTTGGACTGTTCAGAATAATCGCCAAGAAGTGTAACATTCTGGGAAGTACCGTCAGAAAATTCTATAAGACAATCTTTTACTCTGTTATTTTTATAAAAAAGTTCGGCATTTGTATACAGACCGTTAGTAATAATAATTTCACTTACACGTTGTTTACCGTCGGCTGTCATGAAAATGCTTTCGTTTGTTCCGTCACCTGAACTGCCTTCTGCCCAGCAGGTAGCGTAACTACCGTCGAAAGCATTTGACGCACTGTAATAAAAAGTACCGTCGTTATTTTTAATCGGTGACAGTTCACTTGTTGCGGAGACATACGGAAATGACGGCGGATAATTTACTTTTTCCGGTTCTGTGATTTTTTCTACAGGCTGAATTTCTGTTAAAATTTCATGATTTATTTCAGTTGTGAGTTCGGTGGTAGTTTCAGTTTCTGTCTGTGCATAAGATATAACATCATTGTTTTCAGTAATTTCTTCTGTCGGTGTTTCGGACGAATACGCAGAATTTTCATCTGAACTGTTTTCTTCCTGAGACTTATTTCTAAAAAACATAAAAGCTGAAATTCCGGCGGTAATAAGTATTACCCATATAGTTATAATAAGTATCAGCAGTTTTGTATTTGAATTATGTTCCACCGGCGGAGCAGGCGGGGGTAGGCGGGGTAGGCGGATTAGGTGGTATATAAGGCGGAGCAGGATGGGGTATGTAAGGAGGGTTAGTAGTATTATTATTTCCGGCATATTGTGTACTGTTATCGTTTGTTGATGGATAATTTTTTTGTGTTGAAATCTGTGATATTTGTTCTAAATCGTAAAGCATTTCATCTATTGATTTATATCTGTTAAGAGGGTTGAAAGCACAGGCTTTTAATATTATATAACTGAACTGTCTGGAAGCATTTTTCGGTGGCTGTATCTGCATTCCGCTCATTCTTTTTTCAAATGCCTCTTCGCTGTAGGAATTTTCTTCAAATGGTAACATACCGTCATTCATCATCTGATAAAGACATAGTCCGAGTGAATATATATCCGCCTGTTTTGTATAACTGTTATCAACATCTGTTTTTGAACGTATACTTCCGGCGACATATATAACAGATTCCACGCAAATGAACGTGTATTATCTGCCCTTTTCGATATATTGAAATCTCCCAGTTTATATATACCTTTTTCGGAAACAAAAAGATTATCAGGTTTTATGTCTCTGTGTATAACATTAATGTCATGTGCGGATTTAAGACCCTGTCCGATATTCAGTAACAGTTTTTTAACATTCTGTTCTGAATAATCAAACCTGCCGTTTTTCATGAGATTATAAATGCTTGATAAGTGTTCCATACGAATCATACAGTAATATCCTTCAAAATTTCCGTCAATATATAATTCCTGAATATGTTCGTCTTCATATCTGACAATATACGGACAGTCACGAAGTTGTTTCATTATTCTTACTTCATTGTCAAATACATTTCTGCGGTTCTGAAGAAACTGTTTCTTGACCGATGTATCTGTAAAAATCTGTTCGTCTGTAGTGATTACTTCTATTTTCATAGCAGATACATCAGTACTGTTAATTCTGTTTGCCTCTATCCTGTACACTACACTGAACGAACCTGAACCGATTCTTTCCTTTATGTACCAGTTTTCCCATACAGGCTGTCTTATACAGGGCAATACATTATTTTCGATAATATCTATAATATTCATTGGTTTATCCTTTCGTAAATTTCTGAATCACCACACAGGTGACGTTATCTTTTCCACCATTTTCGAGTGCTTTTTTTACAAGAATTTCCGCATAGTTTTCATAACACGACGAAAGTATTTCTGTAATTTCTTCGTCACTGCACATATCTGTAAGACCGTCACTGCAGATAAGTATTTTACCATCACCGAGTTCAAAAGGTTCGTATTTTAGGGAATTAAGACCTATTCTGCGGTCATCGACTCCCAAGAATGACGTGATTTTATGTGTATCCGGACTGTTTTTAGCTTCTTCTTCTGTATAGATATTTGCTTTGAGTTTCCGAATTGCGAGTGTCTGGTCTTCGGTTATCTGTTTAATTTTACCATTCCGGAAAAAATAAACTCTGCTGTCGCCTATATTGAAAGTATAAATATATTTATCTGCTATACATACCATTGCCAAAGTACTTCCGCTTCTGTTGCAGAGTTTTTCTTCAGCCATATCACATATACGGCTGTTGGCTTCGTCGGCATATTTATTGACTACCTCATGAAGTTTATCCGGTTCGGCTGAATTTATTTCAGTACTTAATTTTGCAAGAGTTTCCACGGCTATCTGTGAAGCTAATTCTCCATAGGATTCACCACCCATACCGTCGCATACCGCAAAAACACATCTCCGACTTCTGATTTTTTTCTTGTATGAACATTTTTCTGTAGTTCTGTAACCTATATCGTCACAATAGAAATTATCTTCGTTATTTCTGCGGATTTTTCCGATATCTGATGCAACCGAAACTATAAGACCTGAATATTCTTCAGGCGGACTATCTGATTTTATCGTTGGAGATTGGAAATTTTTACTTTCATAAAGTATAGTCGGCGGTTCACGAAAGATATTTTTATTTTCAGAAATTTTTTCATTCTGTTCTTTTTTTTCTTCAATTATAGGAGTATATGTAGTTTCTTTTTTCTTCCGGAAAATATTGAACATATTACCACTCCTTTCACGAACCTCTGTTACGTATTTTCAGACTGATTACCGCTATTATCACGCATACAACATTTATAATCATAATAAATCCCCATGCTTTAAGAAGATTTTCAGATGTATATTCGTATGCCGATTCGCTTTCCAGTCTGACTACTTCCGGAAATATAAGGCTCATTTTAAGCGGTAATTCCTCGCTGTTCAGATTTC
>JAAVHK010000082.1 GCA_014799765.1 Ruminococcus sp. | reverse complement strand
TATTCGCCGTCTGTAAGAACCATTTCTATACAGTCCACATAATCAAACTCTTTTTCATAGTCAAACTCTTTCCCATAGTTAAGACTTATAATATTTCCGAAATGATACCAGCTATGATAATTTTCCGGAAGTTTTTTCAGTAATTCTTCAATATCTTTTATTTGTGTAAGATTTTTCATATATTCAAGTCCTTTCTGTAAAAAACCTGCTCCCGAAAAATATTTCCGGAGCAGGAAAAACAAATCAGTGACCTTTATGTTTAGATTTTTTCTTCTGCTGTCTTAATTCAAACTGATACTGTTTTTTACTTTCACGGTTTACTTTCCGGAAATCATTACGCTGAATTTTCATTGATTCCTGTTGAAGTTTCAGAGCCTGTTGAGACTTCGTACCGATTCCGGTATTCTGCATCTGTTTTCTGACCTCACGCTGAATACGTTTCGGATTTTCAGCTTTTTTCCTTACAGTGACAGTCATTTCCGGACTGAATTTAAGTCTTTCGTAATTCCTGACGATAAAACCGTAAATTTCTGCCGATACAGGTTCAGCACCGAAAGTAACTTTACAGACAGTCAGACTATTACCGGTTACGATTTCAAAAATGCCTGTCCAGAACTGACCGTCAAAAAAAACCGTGAATGTTCCCTGAGTACTACTCATAGAAACGCCCTCCTTCAAAAAAATATTACGACAAGAATCGGACGACCTGAGGAGGAAGGTTACTGACATTAAAGAAATGCGTCCGGACTACCTACCGGAACTGTGTTTTTATCCTTGTCAATTATAATAAAGAAAACTGTCGGTTTATCGCTGACAGTTTTCTTTATATAGGTGTGTGTAATGGAATTTTTTTATTGATTATGTTTAATCCTGTTATGATTATATTATAATACATATGGGATAAAATTGCAATAACAGAAATATGCCGTTTTGTTTACGGAAATATTCCATTCAGTTACAGAGACGTTACAAATGTGATAGTATCGTGAGAATGTAATAAATTTCCTTGTTGCATTTTAAGATATTCTGCATAGAATAAGATAAGCAGATATTTCTGACGTATGCTGTTTTGGAGTGGCTGATTTATGCCCGAGAATTGCTCCGGAACTGTGGGCATAAATCGGAATACTGTTTTTCATATAGATTAAAAGGACTGTCCACACCGGACAGTCCTTTTTTATTTTTATTCATTAATCTCCAAGACAACCACCGAATCCATCTCCAAACATATTAACACCTCCTTTACTTTTATTACAATAATATAATCATAAATTTATATAAAAGTCAACACAAAACAGTTCCTGAAAAAATTTATTTTCCAAAACTATTTTATTTTGACATCATAAAAAAGACCATCCATTTATACGGACAGTCTTTTTTTACGTATGAATAAGATTTAAAGGAATTTCCAAGGTGTATAATTACTGCAACGTCCTGAATCGCTCATATCACGTCCCCGCCACGGAGATTTTGAATTTCCGCATTTGCCCTTTCCACCATCAGTTTCTACCCAGTTAGCTTGTCTGGATGGCTCACGGTTTCCTGTCCAGAATTCGCACGTGGCACAAGTTTAATTATTTCCGCATACTCTTTTCATTATCAACACAACCTTTCAGATAATACAAACTTTAAATATCTGTATAATATTTTCAATACACTAATTATATACCTTTCTTACTGATTTTGTCAAGATGTTCGGACTAAATTTGTAAAAACCGCACAAAAAAATACTGCCTGTTTATACAGGCAGACATTCCTTGTTCTTGTCAGTACTTATATTTAACTTTTTTTTCTGCAATCTTTTCATATTTCAGTTTGGTAGCCATACCACCACGTATATGACGTTCCTGTTTGTTTATTTCGAGAATATCCTTAACCTGTGCGTACAGTGCCGGATTCTCTTTTTTAAGACGTTCACTTACATCTTTATGTACAGTGCTTTTTGAAATGCCGAATTTTTTCGCAGTAGCCCTTACAGTTGACTTGTTTTCCAGTATGTACTGTCCGAGTATTACTGCCCGTTGGTCAGGTAGCTGTTTCAACATTATGATTATCACTCCTTTGATGTTCAGCGGTTCTGTAAATGTATATGCGGAAAAAACTTTAAAAAGAATTAATTATCTGTATTCCGTTGACATATTATCCGAAAAATGTTATAATACTAAACATAAAGAGGTGATTTCCATATGAACGCAAGCGAAAATATCCTTATTCTTACTGAAATAATCAGAACTATTGAAAATAATCCCACCGGTGATATAATGTCCCTTATGCTGTATGCCGTCGAAACAGTAGCAGAAAATATAAACTCTACTCCGCATCACGTCGAAAGAATCCTGAATGACGTCGTAACCGGTGGCGATATGAGATACAATTTAGTCGATTTCGGCAGGATTATTTCTGAATATCTTGCAACAAATAATAAAACTCCGGTGAAAGAATTACTGGTTAAAAATATATCAGCAGAAAATCACGACAGCGATTTACAGGCTATTGAAAACTGGTACAAAGGTGAATAACATGGAAAAAATCCGCATAATAATTGCTGTACTTGACGAAATCCAAAAACTTAATATTAAAAATCCGTCTGTAGTGACTTCTAATTCCAGAAGTGAAAATTTTTTCATGGTACAGCTATTATTCTTTGACTCAATAACTATAGTTGCAAGTAATATCAATACACCAATTCGTCATATAGAGGATATAATGACTGACATAAATGTAACTGATACAAGAGGATTTCAGTTAACTTATGTCTGGTATAATATCATTGACTGGCTTGTTACCGACAATAAATCTGCACTTACAAATGTGTTAATGAAAAACATAGAATCCGATTATGATATTGAATATATAAATAACTGGTATAAAAAATAAAGCCGTCCTGCTCCGGAAAGCATAACGGCTTTTAAATTTATCTTTTTTCTATCGGAAATTCCACGATAAACACAGAGCCTTTCCCGACTGTACTTTCCACACGGATATTCCCGTTATGGTACATTACGCCGTGTTTCACTATGGATAATCCTAAACCTGTACCCTTAATCTGTCGGGAATGGCTTTTGTCCACACGGTAGAATCTCTCAAAAATACGGTTGATATGTTCCGGCGGTATGCCCATACCGTCATCACTGACTGTTATTAATATTTTCGTCGGAATATGCGAAATTTTTATATCAACGTGTCCGGAATCCTTATTATACTTTATGGCATTGTCACATAGATTATATATTATCTCGTCAAGTACCGTCCTGTTACCTGTCAGTTCGATATGTTCTCCGGTCAGACTTAATTTTATATTTCTTTCGTCCGCACTATGACGTAATCTGTCTATTACCTCTTCTGCGATATTATATAAATCTGTACCGGTATCATCACGGGGGACTGAATTTTCGTCCAGTTTTGACAGCGAAACAATATCGTTTATCAGAATTATAAGTCTTTCGGCTTCGCTCCGGATATTCTGTCCGAACTGTCCCACATCTTCCGGTCTGACTATTCCGTTTACAAGCATATCTGAAATGCCGTATATCGTCGTGAGAGGCGTTTTCAGTTCGTGCGAAACATTAGAAGTAAATTCCCGACGCATAGTTTCAAGCTGTTGTCTTTCCGTGACGTCCAGAATAAATACGACTATTCCGTTGACGGTATCGGTTGTATTTGACGGACTTGCTATAATTTCCCTGTCACCGCCGGAAGTTTTCAGAATACACGTCGAATTTCTGCCACCCATAGCGTTCTGAATACAGTGACGGAAATTTTCCGAATTGTTGAGTAAATATATACTGTCACCGGTTCGGACGTCTTCCGCACCGAAAAGTTTTAAAGCTCCGGTATTGCATGAAAGTATATTTGTTTTAGGGTCAGCTATGACTATTCCTTCCGACATATTTTCAGTTATAAGGCTTAACTGTTCCCTACCGCTTTTCACTTCGTTACTCTGTCGACATATTTTACCTTTCTGAATACGTATCTTATTTATAAGAGGATTTATTTCAGAATAGTTTATTTTCGGATTATCGGGGTTTACCTCTACAAGCGGACGGGTTATTTTCCGTGACATTCTCAGTGCAGATACTATCCCTATAAGTACGGCTATTACAAATATCCCGATATGTGTTATATTATCGTCATTCAGTACGTCCACAAGAATAACAGTAACGATATTTGTTACAATGACGGTCAGTAATATACTGTTAAATATTTTCTGTGTCATTGCTTCTGCCCTCCGCCTTATAACCTACACCACGTATAGTTTTTATGACCTCTCCGCTTCGGCCGAGTTTCGCACGTAATGTACGTATATGTACGTCTACAGTACGGCTTTCACCGGAAAAATCATAACCCCATATCTTCTGTAAAAGAGTATCTCTTGAAAAAACCTCGTCTTTATTCCTGACCAGCCATAACAACAACTCGTATTCCTTAAGTGTGAGGTTTATTTTCACACCGTCCGCAATGACCTCATGTTTCGCCGGACATATACATATATCACCGGCATAAAGCGAGATATTTTCAGTATTTTTCGCTGTTCGTCTTAAAAGTGCCTTTATCCGTGAAAGAAGTTCCATAATCCCGAACGGCTTTGAAACATAATCATCCGCACCGCTGTCAAGTCCCTGTACTTTATCGTATTCCGTATCTTTGGCTGTCAGCATTATTACAGGAAGTCCTGCTGTTTTATCGTCTGAACGTATTTTATTAAGTATTGAAAGTCCATCTTCTTCCGGTAACATTATGTCAAGCAGAATAAGTTCCGGAGTTTTTCTGTTCATAGCTGACCAGAAATCCGACGGCAATTCAAAACTTTCGGTATCAAGTCCGGAATTATTCAACGCATACGTGACAAAATTTCTTATACCTGAATCGTCCTCAAGAAGATATATCATAAAATTTCCTCCGATAAAAAAATTACTTCTATATATAGTATACGTTTTTTTGTCGGAAAATGCAAGAAAAATAAAAAACTGCCATACATAAAGTACAGCAGTTATATTTTTTAATTATCAGGTCTGATTACGTAAAGTTTCAGCACTGTCTATAATTTCAGATATTATTTCCTGTGCCTCTTCTGATTGCCACTGGTCAGTATCAACTGTTATATTTTCTTCTGTGTCTTCTGTATCTTCGTCATCTGTAATCCATACGCCGTCGGAATCTTCAGTTTCTGCTTCAGTTTCGGTTTCAATGGTAACTTCTTCGGTTTCTACAGGCTGGTCAAATGTGAAAGCCTCATCATCATCATATCCGCCGAAATCGTCATATAAATAATCGTCATATGTTTCCGGTACATATTCGGAAACGTTATATATATTACTGAACACCTCCGAACCTGCTTCCGCTAACTCGTCATTGAAGCCAATCTTTACAAGTATATCATACAGATAATTTTTCATTTTGTCTTCGGGGATATAGTCAAAAAGTGTAGGTTCGGAATCCATAGCATCACTTATTATAAATGCTCCGTCTTTACTCGGCATACTCGGTGCAGATGCACTATTCATAGCCATATTAAGTACAAGTGTTCCGTAGTCTGTGCCGTCAAAATTGATATTATATGAAATATCCTGTGAATTGCCGTCGGAAGTGAAATCGACGTGTACCGGTGAAATATCCGGAATTATGAAATTCACACCGGCATTTAAATAACCGTTTTCTTCGTTTACTACCTGATAGTCCGTAAACTCGACGGAAATTTCATTATTATCAACCATTATGTCAATATTACCTGAATATTTTTCGCCGTTTTCGTCAGCATAAAGTTCAATGCTTACATCTTTTGAATTATTTTCGGAAACATAAAATTCACCACGGACATTTTCGCCGTCTTTACCAATTGCACAGAAAATTTCGTCATCATCTTCAATGAACTTTATACCACGTATATCGCCGTTAGGGTCAATGTAGGTATTAAGAGTAACTGTTTTGTCGCTGTCGTGGGTATTTTCGGATAACTCATTTAAAATATCGTCAAGTTCAGAATTATATTCGCTTTCCGTACAGATTCCCATTTCATTCACAACGATATTTTTTATAGTACTGTCGTTTTTGAGTTCTTTTACAAAACTGATAGCAATTTCAATGACATCAGCTTCTGTGAACTCTGAGGAAATAACGGTATATTCTACTGAAATGTCGCAAATATCAACGGTTTCTTTCTTTTCTATTTCAATATCCTCAACAGATTTATTCCATATGTCAGTATAGCGGATTATAATATCTTCGAGTTCTTCCGGTGTGAGATAATTTATAATATTTTCCTTACCCTTCAGGTCTTCAAGATTTATGCTGTCGCCCATTGCCATACATAACCACTGTTCAGTAAGTTCAGGTACTCTTAAAAAGAAGTCATAATTTCCGGAATCAAATGCCATATCGCCGTTGATGAGGTTTTCACCGTTCCATGATGCGAAAAATGTACCAGCTATTGAATTGTCTTTGAAGTCGGAACTTCCGCCTATTGAAATTTCACTGAGATTATCGAAAATTTCAATAAGATTATTTTCTTCTCCGGAGCTGGTGTTTCTGTA
This sequence comes from Ruminococcus sp., assembly GCA_014799765.1. GTDB lineage: Bacteria > Bacillota > Clostridia > Oscillospirales > Ruminococcaceae > Ruminococcus. Next base: position 3,827 of record JAAVHK010000082.1, on the reverse strand, counting down.
ATCCTCACCGATAATTTCAGTAAGTGCAAGGTCTTTGACTTCGTCGCTTATGGAGTATTTAAGCGACATTGACATATTCTGACCGTTTTCTGCCTTACTCTTGGCTTTTGCGTACTTTTCCTTTATGTCGGAAGCGAAATTCTTTGAATTTTCCCCGATTACCCATGAATAATAGTTTTCAGGTTTCATGACACGTAAATTTACCTGATTCTTCACAAAATCAGACAGATTATATACAGCAGTTCCGCCACCGATTAGTGCAACAGCAGTCACACCGCTTATGATTGCTATTTTCCTGCCTTTTTTCTTTGAAACTCTGTCAACACCTGATACAGAATTATCAAAATTATCATTCAGATTAATATTTTCAGACATGATTTTACCCTCCTTGAAAACGGGTCTATAATAAAATTATTTACAGTAATTATTATAGCATATGACCGCCGGTTTGTCAATGGGAATCTCCATAATTTAATCAATTTGTATATAATGTGTAATTTTTTACAGATTGAAAATATATTTTTTTCATGTTATAATTTAAAGGGGTGAAATAAATGAAAATAACAGAAATACATATCAACTGCAAAAAACAAATAATTTCCGGCATCAGCTCCGAATATGACTTTTTATTCTTTATATTCCGGACACCTGTTACTTACAGAAGTTCGGGCGAAAGAATAAAATTTACAAGCAATTCCGCAGGAGTTTTCAGCCGTGGAAATGTTCCGGATTTCATACCGGAAAAAAAACAGTCACTTATTTTCGACTACATAGGTTTTCAGACATCATCTTCCGATAAACAGTATATGCTTTCAATGGGTATACCTGTAAATACACTTGTCCCTGTCTATGAGGATTCCGTTATTAAAAATACACTTAATTCAATGAAATCGGAATTTTCACACAGCGGCATATACCGTAACGAATTTATGGAACTTTCCATTAAAATTCTTCTCATATCTCTGTGTGAAATAGTCGTGCGTGAACAGCAACCGGATATTGTCCATTATGACAGGTTAAAAGCCTTACGCCGTGAAATTATAGCCAGTCCGGAAAAAACATGGTCAGTTGAGGAAATATGTTACAATATGAATATCAGCCGGACTTATTTTCACCGGCTTTACAAACAGGCTTTCGGTCTGACTTATATTCAGGACGTTATTGAAAACCGTCTGAAATACGCCTGCGAACTCCTTAAAAATACGGATTTGTCAATAAGTGAAATCGCTGAAAAATGCGGTTATGAAACGGACTCTTATTTTATGCGACAGTTCAGGCAGTACAGAAACTGTACGCCCTCGGAATACAGAAGAAAATCAAGAATTTAAAAAACAGGAGCTTATAAAAAGCTCCCGTTTTTAACTGTAATTCTTCGCTATACGGTAATCAACCGCACCTGTAAAAGCGTCATATATAATATCCTCGTTATCAGTATTCATGACCAGATAGGAATTTTTATAAAACAACGGTATAAAACCATAGCCGTCAAGTATTCTGCTTTCCTGTTTGCAGTAACAGTCAATAAGTTCCGAAACATCGGAACATTTCCGGATTTCGTCTGTTAATTTCTTACCGTTTACAGAATATTCAAGAAATTCATTTCCGGCAAACTGTTCTATTACCGCAAGTCCGCTGTTGAACTCTGCTTTAAGTGGGTACAGGGCTATTCCGTAATCCTTACTGGCTATACGCTGTTTAAATTCTGCCGGTGTCACTTCCTCTATGCCGACGTATACACCTAAAGCATTATACCACTGTTCCGAAAGTGTATTCAGATATTTTGCGTCAATGCTTCCGGCAGATACCAGTATTTTAATATCTTCAAAAATTTCAGTCTGTAATTCAGCCTCCGCTACTGACAGACATCTTTCAGCTTCGGAAATACCATAAAATCCGTACTGCCTGTCCGAAATAAGTTCACGGTAACTTCTTCCGAGCAGGCTCACCGCCGGCGGTATAACTCCGTATGCTATGGAAATATCCTTTTCATTTTCGTCAAGAATTTTGTCTCTGTCAATCGAAAACGCAAGGGCTTTACGCATACTAAGGCTTGAAAAATATCTGTCTTCCGCATTGAAGACAAGTCCTAAAGTAGTAGCACATGACGACGTTATTATATTTTTTTCGACATTTATTCCGTCAATATTGTCCGTCGTGAAACATTCAATATCACCTGTCCGGAACATATTTCTGATGTCGTTTTCGTCCGATTCTATCGTGAAATTCAGAAATGACGGTATTATAGCATTATTTTCAGTACTGTTGACGGCGTTTTTCTTCATGTAAAGTATATTATTTACACCGTAAGGGTCATAAAACCACTGGCGGACAAAAAACGAACCGTTTGAAATTACTGACCTGTCGTCAAGTCCGTAACGTCCTTTTGTTGAGTAGAAAAATTCCCTGTTACAAGGATACGCCGGACTTGTCGCAAGAAGTCCCAGAAATTCCGCACACGGATAATCCAGCGATATATTCAGTGTATAGTTATCTACTGCGATTACTCCGGCTGTTTCCGGAAGTGCCTTATCGGCTATTATATTACTGCCGTTTCTTATACAGGAAAAATCTTCCGCATATGGTGATTTCATAGCAGGGTCAAGAATACGTCGGAATGCAAAAACATAATCGTGTGCGGTTACGGGGAAATATTCGTCGTCGTCAATGTAATCATTGTCATTTTTATCATAAAACCAGTAATTGTCCTGACGTAATGTGAATGTATAGTCAAGACCGTCCGGCGATATGCTGTAACTTTCAGCGTTACAGCACGTAATATTACCGTATGCATCGGCAGTCAGCAGACCGCTGTAAAGATTTTTAATAATTGTTTCAGATGCGGAATCCGTAGCGTACTGAGGGTCAAGGCTTTCAGGATTTCCTAAAATTGAGACATCATACATATGTCCTGAACCGTCGCCCCTGTCATTATTCCCGCACGAAAAAAGCGTTGCCGTAAATATCATGCAGACAAGAATTATCAGTTTTTTCACGTTTATCTCCGTTCTTTCAGATTATCAGCGTACTTTTACGGAAACTATAAAACCGTCCTGATTGTTTCCGGAAACTTCATAGTCACTGCCGAGCGGTATTCCGACTTCTGTTTCTGTGCCGTCACCTGCTCCGACGTAATACACTTTATACAGGCTTGTACCTGAAGAAATTTCAAGAGGTTTGTTTATAGTATATGATTTCAGTTTTTCAATATACTCCTCAAGACAAAGATTATTCTGTTTCATATAGGTTGCGTGCGGTATGCCGACGTATCTGTATGTCTGAGTTCTTGCCCTTTCGTTCGTATAGACTTCCTTTCCCTCAGGATAGCGTACTATAAAACCATAATCGGCGGAATGTTCGTCAATCCATGCATATATACCGGTCGGCGAATAGTATCCCGAACTTGAACCATCTGCCGGAAATACTCCCATATCGAAACTTCTTCCGGTGTGATAGTCTGAAAAACCACTCATAACTCCGGATATACCGTCATTATATCGTTGTGTCTGGTCTTCCGCTGAACGATACCCACCTATTACCACTATATCCGTATTATACTGATTTTCCGCAAAATCTTCCATAAGTTCGTTAAGATGTTCTATTACTTCCTCGTCGAGACTTACAACAAGGTCACTTACTCCGTAATATTGTGTGCTGATATGGTCATAAAGCGTTACTATATTTGTATCGTCTTCCGGAAAATGATATATATTGTTTCCGTTTACCGTAACAAGATTTCCGCTGTAAATTTTTTACGAATCAATTGGTACTTCCGTATATACTGCCGGAAGCGGTCCTTTTTTGGTAGATACTGTTGTACTAGTAGTTTC
>JAAVHK010000081.1 GCA_014799765.1 Ruminococcus sp. | reverse complement strand
TTTTATTACATAAACCGTTAAGGGACTGCATAATTTATGGTTTTGTAGCGGTTACGTGTGCCTTGACATTTATTTTTCTTATCTTATAATTACAAAAAAATTTTCATATAATAGAGGAGATGACATATTGAATAAAACAGTATCTGTTTTAGGCTCAACCGGTTCAATCGGTACGCAGTCGCTGGAGGTATGCGAAAAACACGGCTTCAGAATAGCCGGACTTTCTGCCAATAGTAACACTGACCTGCTTGAAAAACAGTCAAGAAAATTCAGACCGGATTATGTATGTATATACGACGATAAAAAATATACAGAAATGAAACAACGTCTTTCGGATACGTCTGTGAAAGTTCTTTCGGGTATGGACGGTCTCTGTGAAATAGCCTCACTGTCACAGAACGACATTTTATTAAATTCGGTAGTGGGAATGGTTGGACTTCTTCCTACTTTCACGGCGATAAACTCCGGTAAAGATATAGCACTCGCCAATAAGGAAACATTAGTCGCTGGTGGTGAAATAGTAATGTCATCTGCTAAGGCAAAGGGCGTTACAATATATCCGGTAGACAGCGAACATTCAGCGATATTCCAGTGCCTGCAGGGTAGCAGAAGGGAACATTTAAGTAAAATTATTCTTACGGCATCAGGCGGACCTTTCTTTAAGAAATCCTATGAAGATTTGAAAAAAGTCACGAAAGCCGACGCTCTGAAACATCCTAACTGGAGTATGGGTAACAAAATAACTATAGATTCCGCAACTCTTATGAATAAAGGTCTCGAATTTATAGAGGCAAAATGGCTTTTTGACCTGACCCCTGAACAGATTGAAATTGTAGTACACCGTCAGAGCGTAGTACATTCTGCTGTGGAATACAATGACTTTTCAGTGATAGCACAGTTAGGCGTACCTGATATGAAAATCCCGATACAGTACGCCCTGTTATATCCCGACAGGCTGGAATGTCCTACAAAAAGACTGTCGCTGACGGATTACGGCACACTTACGTTTGAAAAACCTGATTACGAAACGTTTAAATGTTTGTCGACGGCGATAAAGGCTATAGAATCCGGCGGAGCTTATCCTTGTCTTGTCAATTCCGCTAATGAAGAGGCAGTAAAATTTTTCCTTGATGACAGAATACCATTTATTGAAATAGGTGAAATAGTATCTTCCGTCATGGAAAATTTCGCACCTGCTCAGATAAGCTGTTATGAAGACGTAGTAAAAGCGGATATTTCCGCAAGAGAATATGTCCGTAATATTATAGAAAAATAACACTCATGAAAGGAGATTATATTACAGAATGGGCATAATTATTGCAATAATAATTTTCGGTATTATAGTAATGGTACACGAGTTCGGACATTTTATATGTGCAAAATTAAGTGGCGTAAGGGTACTGGAATTTTCGATAGGTATGGGACCTAAATTACTTCAGAAACAGAAAGGCGAAACTAAATATTCATTACGATTGCTTCCGCTTGGTGGTTTCTGTGCTATGGAGGGTGAGGACGAAGAATCCGATGACCCGCATTGTTTTAGGAGTGCTAAGTTATGGAAACGTATGATAATACTTGTAGCCGGAGCAGGTATGAATTTCATACTGGGTTTTGTGACGATAGTAATTATGATGTCAATGCTTACTTCCGTACCTACTAAACAGATAGAGGGTTTCAGTGCGATACAGCTTGAAGACGGAACACTTGAAAGACATTCCGGAAGTTATGACGGTGGTTTACGTCACGACGATATTTTCTACAAGATAGATGATACAAGAATTTTCAGTATGCTTGACATAAATTATATACTGTCAGCCTCGCCTACCAACGTACACGATGTAACAGTTATACGTAACGGTGAAAAATTCGAATTTGAAGACGTTACTTTTCAGAATGCAAGCGGTGGTACTGTAGACTTCGGACTTGTACAGAAAGAAAAGAATCCGCTTACTGTAATAAAGGGTTCAGGAGAGATGTTCATGTCAATGAGCCATATTGTCGGAATGTCCCTGAAACAGCTTGTTTCCGGTAAGGCGAAAAAAGAAGATATTTCCGGACCTGTCGGCGTAGTGACGGCTATCAACGAGACCACACAGGAAAGTGAAGACATAAAAGACATGATATTCCAGCTTGTCTATATGACTTCCTTAATTACGATAAATATAGGTATCTTCAATCTTCTGCCAATCCCTGGGCTTGACGGTGGCAGACTTATTTTCTGTTTCATAGAACTTGTAAGGCGTAAACCTGTCAAACCTGAACATGAAGGTTATGTACATCTTGCCGGAATGGTTCTTTTATTCGGGATAATGATTATGGCAACTTACAATGATATAGTACGTCTCATAACAGGCGGTGTATAATCTGAAAGGCATGGAAAATGAAAAGTTTTTCATGCCTTATGTAAACGGAGGAAATTTAACATGCGAAACGTAAAAAAAGTAAAAGTCGGTAACTGCATTCTTGACGGCAGACATATATATATACAGTCCATGCTTAACGCACGTTCAGACGATATAGACGGAAATGTACGTCAGGCAATAGAACTCGAAAGAGCAGGTTGTGAGATTATCCGGACAGCCATTCCCGATATGGAATCAGTAAAACTTATTCCGGCTATAAAGTCGGCGGTAAACATACCACTTGTTGCGGATATACATTTTGATTACCGTCTTGCCCTTGAATCAGCTGAAGCCGGTGTTGATAAAATCCGCATAAACCCTGGTAACATAGGTAGTAATGACCGTATTAAACAGGTAGCCGATACGTGTCGGAAAAAGAATATTCCGATAAGAATAGGTGTAAATTCCGGTTCTCTTGAAAAGGAACTGCTTGCAAAATACGGCTCACCTACTCCGGAAGCACTCGTTGAAAGTGCCTTGAATCACGCCGAACTTCTCGAACAGTTCGATTTTGATGATATTGTGCTTTCTATAAAGTCATCGGACGTGAACAGAATGATTGAATCATACAGACTTGCTTCTGAAAGATGTGATTATCCGTTACATTTAGGCGTTACGGAAGCCGGTACTGAACATATGGGTATGATAAAATCTGCTGTGGGAATAGGTTCACTTCTGTGCGACGGCATAGGCGAAACTATCCGTGTATCACTGACTGCTGACCCTGTGAAAGAAATATATGTGGCACAGGATATACTGAAATGTATCGGGAAAAGAAAAAGTGTCAGACTTGTATCGTGTCCAACGTGCGGACGTACAAGAATAGACCTTGTGAAAGTAGCACATATTGTAGAAGATACCGTCAGGGATATGGACAAGGATATAACAGTTGCCGTAATGGGTTGTATAGTAAACGGTCCGGGGGAAGCACGTGAAGCGGATATAGGCATTGCCGGTGGTGACGGTTGTGCGGTGATATTCCGTAAAGACGGTACACAGCGAAAAATCAGGGAGGAGGAAATTGTCAGCGAACTCATAGCCGAGATTGACAAGTTATAAATCATGAGTATAAAATTAGCTGAATTTTTAAAGGAATATACAGAAATTCCGGAGAGCACACGGGACGGCGAAATTATAAAGATATTTCATTCCGATAAAATGGACAAAATGACATTTATGGTATCTTTCAGTAAATTAATTCCCAGTAAGGATATTTTTGAATTTGAAAACGTCGTCGGGCAAGTCCTTAAAGTAAACCGTATGCGTCTGATGTGTCGCTATCCGGAAGAACTTTTCAGTATGGAGTACTTCAGTGAAATGATAGCACTTCTACGCCGTGATATATCCGTAATAAACGGACATCTCAATGATGCCGAAGTAAATCTTGAAAATGATGTTATTACGATAAAAGTTGTACATGGTGGGCTTGATATGCTTAATAAATATCATTTCTGCCGGAATTTTTCACAGCTTATATATAACCAGTTCGGGAAAAAAATAGAAGTCGTTCTCTCAGGCGGTGAAGTTTCCTCACAGGAATATAATGAGATGATAGAAAAAATGACATCTGAGACTATGGAATATAATAATAGTAATAATAAACCTGCTCCGGAAAAAGCTGATATTACAATACCGTCCGAACCGGTCGACATAACATCACTTGATACTGAATTTGATAAGGAATCCGCTGAAATTATTTTCGGAAAGCCTATACATAAAACACCCGAAGCGATAATAGAAGCCGTAAAGGAAACCGGAAAAAAACACGTCATAGTAGGAGATGTTTTCGCAACAGAGTACAAGGAACTGAAAAACGATAAGACAGTAACAACATTTGATATAACGGATTACAGCGGTTCAGTAAAAGTGAAAATTTTCGCCGATAAGGAAAAATCAGAAAGTATGAATCTTTCAAGGATAAAGAAAGGAAGTACAATTCTTGTAAGCGGAAGACTTGATTTTGACAATTATGTACATGATATAGTATTAATGCCGGATTCAATGATAAGTGTCAGAAGAATACCACGTACAGACAGCTATCCGGAAAAACGTGTTGAATTACATTGTCATACAAATATGTCAGCTATGGACGCGGTAACAGACCCTGTAACGCTTATAAGACGTGCTTCGGCGTGGGGACATCCGGCTATGGCAATCACTGACCACGGTGCAGTACAGGCATTTCCGGACTGTATGTACAATATGCCGGATAATTTCAAAGTAATATACGGTTGTGAGGCGTATATTGTCAATGACCTTGACAAGCAGACAATACTTAAAAATCCAGACAGCAGAAGTATAAACGACGAAACAATAATTTTTGACGTTGAAACAACAGGTCTGAATTTCAGTTCTGACCGTCTCACAGAAATAGGTGCAGTCAAGCTGAAAAATATGCAGGTTGTGGATACTTTCAATACTAAAGTAAATCCTATGAAACATATACCGGAAAAAATAACTGAACTTACAGGAATATCCGACGACGACGTGAAAGACGCTCCGCAGGAAAAGGAAGCCATAGAATTATTTATGGAATTTTGTGGTGAAAATCCTGTACTTGTTGCACATAACGCAAATTTTGATACAACTTTCATAAATGAGGCGTGCAGAAGAAATGATATAGATTTCCGGTATAACTGGATAGATACACTGATACTGTGTCAGATAATGCTTCCGGAAATAGCCCGACATAAACTTAATTATGTTGCCAAAAAACTGAAACTCGGCAAATTTGAACATCACAGGGCGTCAGACGATGCTTTTATGCTTGCGAAGATATATATTGAACTCGTCAGCAGACTTATCAACGATAAAGGCGTT
>JAAVHK010000080.1 GCA_014799765.1 Ruminococcus sp. | reverse complement strand
TTCAATCTGTTCCGCTAAAGCCTGTTGCAGTGACTGTTCACCGGACATACTTTCGCCGAGTTCAGAAATCTGTTTTTCAAATTCTGCTATTTTTTCTTCATTGGCTTTTCTTTCCGCCTGAATTTCCGGAATAGTCTTTGCAGATTTTTCCTGTGACGAAAAATTAACTACAGTTCCGGCAGAGACAGCCGAACATATAACAAAAGTAAAGATTTTAGCTAATATTTTTTTCAAACTGTCTGCCACTCCTTTTTTCAGACATCAAGATGTTTCTGTGTACTTATAACGCTACCTACAGCACCCATGAACGCACCGGCAATAAGATAGCATACAAGTACGGATATTCTTATCTGTGAGAACGGTATAATATTACCTATGTTAAATGCACTCATAAGAGCAGGTTGTGAAGTAAGTACGTTATACACAGAACGGTATATAGCCCATGTTATGAAAAATGCTCCTGTACCGGAAAAGAAACCGGTAACCATGCCTTCCACGAAGAACGGCATACGGATAAATACATCAGTAGCACCGACGTATTTCATAATCTGTATTTCCTCACGGCGTGCGTATACGCTTGCCTTGGTGGTATTTGAAATCATAATCATTGATACTATGACCAGTGCTATTATTACCGCACCGGCTATAAGAGTAGCCATTTTTCTTAATTCTATAAGAAATTCCGTAACCTGTGTTGAGGAATCCACTTCCTGAATATCGGGTATCAGGGATATAGCAGTTGTGGTATCGTCGATAAGCGAAGTATCTTTAAGTGTAACGCTGAAACCGTCGGGCATGAAGTCATAACCGTCAATATAATTGAAGATAGCACGTCCACGACTGTCAATTCTGTTCTGCATACGTTCAAGAGCCTGTTGCCTTGAGATGTATTCTATAGTATTTACGTTATCAAGATTTGTGATTTCATTTTCTATTTCATTAACTCTTGCATCGGAAGTGCCTATATTCACATATACTGCTATTTCGTTCTGTTCGCTGAGACCGGTTATCATGGAATTGATATTTATATAGAATAATCCGGCAACCCCTACAAGCAGAAGCGATATTAAAAGCACACAGAAAGTTGCAAAAGCCATCATTTTATTTTTCCAGATATTTTCAACGCCCTGGTCAGCGAGATATTTAAAACCGCTTGGTTTCATTCTGTACCCCCTTGTGACTGTTCCATAATAGCCGATATAATCTGTTCAGCGTCGACACTTTCGGCGGAAGTATCACCGGAATTTTCCAGTGAAGCAATAAGTTCATTTATATCGTCGTCGATGGTATCTGCCTGAATATCGTCAACTGTTTCAGGAATATCATTTATGATAAGTTCTTCCTGTACGGTAGTACGATACGACTTTATTTTTATTTCCGGTGAAGAGGGTGCAACTGATTTTATTTCAACAATTTCTTCAGGTTCGTCACTGAAATCAATATCGGGAAATTCAGACTCGCCGAGAAGTTCTTCAGCGTCTGTACCGTCGTCTTCTGTGAAGCTGTCAGGTACAGGAAGTATAGCCGGTTCAAAGTCTGTCAGGTCATCGGAAGTACCGGCTACAATCTCGTCAAAAACAATCTGACCGTCGGTAATATTTATGATACGTCCGCCGAAATGCCTTACAAGGTCATGTTCGTGCGTGACCATAAGAATAGTAGTTCCCTGGTCATTGATACCTTTAAGAAGTTCTACTATCTCATATGAAAGTTCGGGGTCAATATTTCCGGTAGGTTCGTCGGCGATTATAAGTTGCGGGTCATTGACTAAAGCACGGGCTATAGCTACACGTTGCATTTCACCGCCGGAAAGTTCGTCGGGATAGGAATTGGCTTTTTCCTTAAGTCCTACAAGTCCGATAACATACGGAACACGTTTTTTAATATATTTCACCGGAGCGTCGATAACACGGAGTACAAAGGCTATATTTTCGTATACAGTCATTGACGGTATCAGCCGGAAATCCTGAAAGACAAAGCCTAATGTTCTCCGGAACTCCGGAATTTTACTTTTTTTCAGCTTGCCGAGGTCATAGCCGTTCACGGTAACAGAACCGCTTGTGGCATCTATTTCCTTGAGAAGCAGTTTAATCATGGTACTTTTTCCCGCACCTGACGAACCTACAACAAATGTGAAGTCACCGTCGTTTATCTTGAGACTTACATTGTTTAAAGCGTCGACACCGCTTGAATAAGTTACAGATACGTTTTTAAGCTCTACCAAGTATTCACACCTTCCTTAAAATTTAACCGGATTAGCAGAAAGATATTTCTTTACCATAAGGGCAATCTTGAATATTATAGCGTGGTCAAATTCCCTGAGGTCAAGACCGGTGAGTTTCTTTATTTTTTCGAGCCTGTAGACGAGAGTATTTCTGTGTACAAATAATTTTCTTGAAGTTTCAGAAACATTCAGGTTATTTTCAAAGAATTTCTGTATAGTGAACAGTGTTTCGTGGTCAAGTGATTCTATACTGCCAACCTTGAAGACTTCGTGCAGGAAAGTTTCGCAGAGTACGGTAGGAAGATGATATATAAGCCTTGCGATACCGAGATTATCATAGCTTACAATTACCTTATCGGTATCAAAAACCTTACCGACTTCAAGAGCCATCTGAGCTTCTTTAAAAGAGCGTGCAAGTTCCTTTACGCCTACTACTGCCGTACCGATACCAACATTGACTCTTGTATAAAATTCACTGCTCAGGGTATCAGCTATTGAACGTGCGAGCTTTTCGAGGTCTTTGGAATCTACTGTACTTTTCAGTTCCTTTACAAGCACTATATCGCTTTCGGTTATATTGAAGACAAAATCCTTGTTTTTGTCGGGGAAGAGATTCTGAATAACGTCATAGGCGGAAATATCGTTAGCAGAAATTATTCTTATAAGGAATACCGCACGGCTTATTTCCGCATTGAAATGCAGTTCACGAGCCTTTATTACAATATCACCGGGGAGAACATTATCAAGAATTACATTTTTGATAAAATTATTACGGTCGTATTTTTCGTCATAGTACTGTTTGATGTTTGAGAGGGTTATAGACAGTATGCTTGCGTATTTGGCGGCGGAATCGTCCACACCCTCGACGAATACGGCGTAATCAGGCTTTACCCTTGAGCCGAACGGTTTATATGTAAAACCGTCTCTTATGAAGATGTCATGTGAGTCGCCGAGGTCAAGCGAAACAAATTCATTGGTAGTACCTACACGGGTAAGGTCACTACAGGCGATAATTGTAGCGGTTTCGTCGACAACACCTATTGTTGCGTCTATAGTATCACGCATCTGATGTACTAAACCCTGAAATAATCTGTTGGACATAAAATTTAATCCTTTCTGTTATTTATAAATGGATATGTTTTTTTTAAGGACTTGTTAATAGTTTCCTTATATATTACAGATTGTAACATATTTTGAAAAGCAATTTGTTAATAAACTGTTAATTTTTTGATTTTTAATGTACGTAATTGACAAATAAAAGTGTTGATTTTGTGATAAAAATTACAAAATCTGTATTTTATTGTAACCGGAATGTAATTTAATATGATACAAAATGTAATTTTTTCCGGATTACATTTTTTCCGGACTTTCGATATTGAGAATAGAAAGAACATTCCTGAGAACCTGTCTGACTGCCATACAGAGTAAAATTCTTGCGTTCATGAGTTCGGGAGTTTCAGCATTTTTCACGGAGCAGGCATCATAGAATCTGTGGAATAATGTAGCCAAATCTATGGCGTATTTTGTAATCTTTGAGGGGTCATAAGTTTTTGCGGAAAGATTAATTTCTTTCGGGAGGGTTGCAAGATGTCTGATAAGTTCGATTTCACGGGAATTTGTGAGAATATCGAGGTCAGCGGAATCAGGAATTTCAATACCCTCTGCCGTGAGATTAGCAAGCAGACTACATATTCTTGCGTGTGCGTACTGTACATAGTAAACCGGATTCTGTGAGGATTTTTCTACAGCGAGGTCTAAATCAAATTCAAACTGAGAATTAGCTTCACGGAGATTGAAATAGAATCTTGCGGCGTCAATGGGTACTTCGTCAAGGAGCGTTACAAGAGTTATCGCCTTACCGCTTCTCTTTGAAAGCTTTACTACTTCGCCGTCACGTACAAGCCTTACCATCTGCATAAGAACAACATCAAGTTTATCAGCGTCAACGCCGAGTGCCGTCAGTGCGGATTTAAGGCGTGGTACGTAACCGTGGTGGTCAGCACCGAGAATATTTACAGCCTTGTCAAAATTTCTTGTAACAAGTTTGTTGTAATGATACGCAATATCGGGTACTACATAAGTAGGTATACCATTAGCACGTACAAGTACAAAATCCTTGTCAACGCCGAAATCAGTAGCCTTAAACCATATTGCACCGTCCTGTTCATAAGTATGACCTGTTTCGCGTAATTTATCCACGATTTTCATAGTTTCGCCGGATTCGTGTAATTTGCTTTCCCTGAACCACGTATCATAGACAATACGATATTTTTTCAAGTCACGCTCCAGACCGGCTATATTAAGCGGTAATGCGTAATCAACAAGAGCCTTGCGACGTTCTTCTTCGGAGACATTTTCGAGTTCAAAGAGATGTTGTTTGTAGTAGTTAGCAGTATGTTCGATAATATCCTTGCCGAGATATACATCATCGGGCATTTCAAAGTCCTGACCCTCACCGCTTCTGTCGTAGATGTCATTACAGAGTTTTTCGGTATCACTCATGCAGTTATAGATAGCCTGCTGACCTTTTGCGGAACATAACTGCATATATCTTAATGACAGCGACTTACCGAATTTTTCAATCTGATTACCGGCGTCATTGACGTAAAATTCACGTTCAGCGTGATAGCCAGCCCACTGAAGAACGCTCACGAGACAATCGCCGATAGCACCGCCACGAGCGTTACCGATATGCATAGGACCTGTAGGATTGGCGGAAACAAATTCAACAAGAATTTTCTTACCGTTTCCGAGACCTGTTTTTCCGTAACTGTCGTTTTCTGTGAGAACGTTTTTAACGACATCTGAAAACCATTTCCGAGACAGGAAGAAATTCATGAAGCCTGCTCCGGCGACTTCGCATTTTTCAAAAAGTGTGTCATTGAGGTCAATTTTTTCGCAGATAGCGTCAGCAATTTTACGGGGTGCTGTACGGAACGCCTTAGCACATACCATAGCGATATTAGAAGCGAAATCGCCGTGTGACTTGTCAGCCGGAATTTCTATATTGAAATCCGGTACAGGTACAGCCGGAAAAATTCCGTCTGCGATAGTTTTTCCGAGAGCCTCCGTTATAAGCTGACGGAGCTGGTCAGATGCTTTTTTTATGTAATCCATAAATATTATAGTCCTTTCTTGAAATCTGGTATAGTAATAGTAATCTCATTATCCGAGAGTTTGGAAGCATTTACATCAAGAGTGTATTTCATGTAAAGTTTACCGTTTTCCAGTAAAGTATCTTTTATAGCGTGAGTATATACACCCATCTGAAACATACCGAAAGGTGTTCCGTACTGACAGTAATGTTTTTTGCCTGTCTCGAATGTAAGAAACGAGTTTGAAGAGCCTGTACGCATAATAGTAGCTTCTCTGCCGTTGATAATCTTTATGGTTGTGACAGAACCTTCAAAACCGGTTGCTTCGGTATCTTCGTATCTGATGATACTGTTGTTTGTGGTACAGTCTATGACGGCATCTGTAAAGAGTTCCGATTCTGTACGCTCACCGTCTTCAATCTGTACGCTTACTAAAGAAATAATCTGATTTTTTTTCAAAATAAAACTCCTTATATGATTAGTAACTGCGTTCAGCATTTTCAATAGCACTGTCAAGCAGATTATGCATAAGAGCAGGGTAGGACATACCGAGAGTTCCCATAAGTTTAGGAAATACGCTGTTTATCCTGAGACCAGGGGCGACACCGATTTTATTAAGTAAAATATTTCCGTCGGCGGTGAGGAATAAATCAACTCTTGCGAAACCTTTACAGTTAAGAGCCTTGAAAGCGTTCACGGCAGTATCACGGATTTCACGACATATTTTATCAGGTAAGTCCGCCGGTATAGTGAGGTCATCACCGGAAACTGCATTGAAATTACTGGGATTATATGTATGTGTTTTGTCAGTTATTTCGCCTACTTCCGAGGCTATCGGTGAATCGTAGCCGAATACGGAAACTTCAAGTTTTCTGCCCTTTATGAATTTTTCAACAACAACTTTATTGTCGTTGGAAAATGCGACTTTCACGGCAGATACAAGCGATTCATAGTTATCGGCGAAACCTGTACCGGCGTCGCTGCCACTGTTAGCCGGTTTGACTATCAGTGGGAAACCGAGTTCAGCGGAAATCTTTTTACAGGATTCGTCAAGGTCATTAAGTTCACGCTGAGTAATCAGTCGCCACGGAGCAGTTTTTATATTGAAATCGTCCATAACCATATGTGTATGTGACTTATCCATACATGATGCCGCCGCAAGCAGACCGCTTCCGACATACGGAATGCCGGAGAGGTCAAGAAGTCCCTGTATAGTACCGTCCGCACCGGCTTTACCGTGGAGTACCGGAAAAATAACGTCTATTTTCCGGACAGAAGCCTCACCGTTTTCGAGTATAATAATACCACGGTGGAGCGGGTCAGGTGAGAGTACAGCGGAAGTACAATCGGGATTGAGTTCCCATTTGCCTGAAGCTATGTCTTCAACATCTCCGGGGTAATAAAGCCACCTGCCTTTACGGGTAATGCCTATACAGATAACCTCATATTTATCTTTCGGGATATTTGCTATAACATCGGTTGCAGAAGAAAGTGAAAGAGCATATTCACGTGACGTACCACCGAAAATAACAGCAGTCTTGATTTTAGCCATAAAATACTCCTTTGTAATCAGTTATATATAATATTTTATCACATTTTACATAAAACTGCAAGTCTTTTTAAATGAAATATTAAATAATGTTCTTTAAAGTAATAAAATAATTATATTTTATATTTCTGTTGACATTATATGTAATTTATGGTAAACTTAAATAAAGTATATTATGAACGGAGTGTATAGAAATGGATTTTGAAATCAGAGACGGCGTGCTGATAAAGTACCACGGCAACGACACCAATGTAACAATTCCATACAGCGTAAAGAGTATAGGCAATGATGCTTTTTCGGGTTGCACAAAACTTCAAAGCATAATGATACTTGATGGCGTAACGAGTATAGGCAAAGGAGCTTTTTGTAATTGTCCCGGGTTTACAAGCATAACAATTCCCAATAGAGTAACAAGTATAGGCGATGATGCTTTTCAAGGTTGCACAAGTCTTACAAGTATAATAATCCATGATAGTGTAACAAATATAGGTTGGTATGCTTTTTACGGATGTACAAGCCTTAAGAGTATAAAAATCCCGAACAGTGTAACATATATAGGTGATAGTGCTTTTAGTAATTGCAAAAGCCTGCAAAGTATAATAATACCTAACAGAGTGATGAGTATACGTATGTATACTTTTAAAGATTGTATAAGCCTTGAAAGTATAACAATACCTAACAGCATTACGAGTATAGGTGAGGAGGCTTTTTCAAATTGTACAAGTCTTACAAGTATAGAAATACCTGATAGTGTAATGAGTATAGATGGTTGTGCTTTTTGTGATTGTAAAAATCTTGTAAATATAAAAATATCAGACAGTGTAAAAAGTATAGGCGATTCTGCTTTTGACGGATGTACAAGCCTTACAAGTGTAACATTACCGGACGGTGTACAACTGGGTGAAGGCGTTTTTGCAAACTGCCCAAACCTTAAAAAAATAATATATATATGAAGTGTGGGAAATTGCCTGTAATATTTACGGATAAAACAACGGAAATATCGGGCAGTTTCTTTTGTAGACAGTAATAATAAGTTAAAATAAAAAAATATATCAAAAGCTATTGACATTTCATGAAAAGCATGATATACTGATATAGTCGCATAAAGCTGATGCGGTATTGATACATTACGCGGTGTGGAGCAGCTAGGTAGCTCGTCGGGCTCATAACCCGAAGGTCAGGGGTTCAAATCCTCTCGCCGCAACCAGAAATCCTCGTAAACACGTACGTTTACGAGGATTCTTTTTTACTCCATACCCTTACCGTACCCTTACGGAGTTTTGAATTTATGTATATGAAGTTGTTTTTATGCATTTTTTGTTAACTCAGGTTAACAACAGTGAGAGTTTATAATATTCAGTATCAGCAGTTCCATTGACATAATTTCATGTCGATGTTTCCTTTGCTTCTGAAAGTTCTGCTTGCTCCGTTCAGTGGGGAACAGTTCTTCCAACATGATTCCTTACATGATGACATGGGATAGTTTCAATAGTATTTGGATATACTTCAGGACTTTTCCGACAAGTCTGGGATTCTTTTCTCTGTCTATAAAACGTGCAAG
>JAAVHK010000079.1 GCA_014799765.1 Ruminococcus sp. | reverse complement strand
ATTATCGCCGGAATAGTCATGATTGCTACAGGTATTTATGACTGCATTTCCGGTAAAAAATCCGGCGGTAACAACAGTAACATCATAGATTTATAAACTCATAAGTCCGGAGAAATCCGGACTTTTTTAATAATCTTGAAATCAAGGAGAATCAGATATGGACATATGGACATACAATCAATTCAGGGAAATAGAAATAAGACTGGACGACGGACAATATCTTTATGCCTTAATAAACGGTGATTATGGCTGGCTGATGTATCTGCGTGAAGAAGAAGATTCCGGATTAAGTTCACGCAATCCCGATTACAACGGCTCAGACAACGAAACAATGAAGTTTACTTTAAGTAACGGACAAGTGGATTATTACCCTTTATCATGGGTTCTTCCGGCCGAAACTGTCAATAAGGCACTTTTATATTTTGAGGAAACTCATAAAATCCCTGAGTTTATCACATGGCATGATGACAATAAATAAACTTATAACCAAAGCGATAAAACATATTTTCAGTCCGGAGAAATCCGGACTTTTTTTCTTGACTTTTTCCGGCAGATATTGTATAATTATTCTATAAATTTACAGGAGTATCAGAAATGGAAAAATATATAGTTAAAATTGTTAATATTGAAAACAATATAGAATCTGAAATAACCATATTTGCAGACGAAGCCGAAACATCAGACAATATTATTCTGAAATCAGATATTAAAGGTAAAGAAATTTTTATTACAGATTATAATTATTTTTCGGCATATCAGAAATTCCGTGATAAATTACTGATAATGAATTACGGAATAAAATGTAAAGGCTCACAGTTAAACGCCTTACAGTCGGGAATGACGGGAGCTTGTAATAAAATTTATCTCGTAAATTCGGGACAAAAAGCATTATCTGAAAATATTGTCTGCATTTTTGAATATTCTGATATTAAAAATTTCCCCGATACTAAAGCACAAAATGATTTTTCTGAAAAATGGTTTGCATCTGTAAAGGAGGTGAATTAATTGGACAAGGAACTTAAAGAATTATTAAATCAGAAACTCGCCGAAAATAAACGTCGTCTTAAAGAAATTGAGATAGATAAAACAAAATCGCAGATTATTGAGGAAGTTGAAAATTTTCCGGAAAAATACCGTTTCGCTGACGATACCGAAAAGAATCGCATTGTAACTTTTATTGAAAAATTACCGTTTCACTGGGGAGTAGATTTTTCACGACTGCCAAAAAGTCCGATAACTCAACATGGAAATTGTTATCTGTGCTTTCTTTCGGGTAGCGAGGAAATTTTTGAAATCTATCTTTACGGAAATTTCAGCGATTTCATACGGGATTACGACGATTTTTTCTTTTTCAGTGCATACCTACTTATCATTGATGAGGATTTCCGGCGGTTTGTTTACATTGACGACGAATTTAATCAGAAAGAATCGTACATAGATTGAGGAGCAGTTATAACATGGAAAACATAGACAAATCTATTGAAGAACTTGAAACTGATTTCAGCTCTTATGTATCTGAAACCTGTCGCAATGCAAGGAAAAAACCAATAACTAAACTTTCATATGAGGAAATAAGACTTATGATAGGTCAGAAAATCGGTCTGAAATATCTTTTACCTGTTGCCGTTTCCATATTGGAAAAAAATCCGCTTATTGAAGTTACTTTTTTCAAGGGAGATTTATTAATACAATTACTGCGTCTGGATATTATTGACTGGAAAGATAATAAAACGGATTTACATAAATTCAGAAAAATAATACTTGATAATTATTCATTAATCGAATCATGTGAGGAAATCCCCATAAAAATGACCGAAAAATATTTTTTGAAATGAGGTGAAACTATGATTTTGTACAGACCTGTCGGCACAGCTGAACTTGATTTGATAGCCGGAAGTGATTACAAAAAATTTCCGCCGAGACTTCCTGAACAGCCGATTTTCTATTCGGTACTAAACTATGATTACGCCTGTGAAATCGCTGAAAAATGGAATACCAAAACCGCAGACCACAAAGGTTACGTAACGGAATTTGAAGTCGATGACGAATATATTAAAAATTTTACTGTACATACAGTAGGTGCAAAACATCATAGAGAGTTATGGATTCCGGCGGAAGAACTGGAAAATTTCAACCGTCATATTATCGGAAAAATTAAAATAACTACCACATTTTAGGAAAATTAATTATGAAAAAACTAACAATATCTTTTATAAAAAAATACTGTGAAAAAGAATATACAATTGACGGAGTTAAAACATATATAATTTTGGAAAAACACTATGACAGACTTTATCATGATATAGAAACTTCGGATATGATTAGTAAAAAACTTCATTTATCTTGTATAAATTATATAAAAGAGATAAATATTCCTGAACTCTATCTTTCAATTGTATCTTTATACAGTGATAATTTGCAGATGTTCGTATATTGTTACGAATATGACGGAAAATTATATCACGTTTCACTGAAAACCGGCTGGGTATGTCTCGAATGCCGTCAGCCTAACACATTTGACGGCATATACGCCATACCAATGTATGAAGATGACCTGACTTTTCTGCCATTGGACGTAATCCCCGAAATACCACCGGTTTTTAAGAAAATTCCGTGCCAGTATTGCGGAAAATTTTTAAACAGAAGATTTTTTAAAATAAAGAGGTAAAATATTATGAGCCGTTCATTTCAGATAAATACAGAAAAAAATCCGTACTTCACAACGGAAGATATTCTGAATACTATTAAAACTCTCAAAGATTCCGACAAGGAAATAAATTTAAAAAATATCCGTATAATAAATCATTCTGAAAATTATTATACTTTCGTTACTGAATACTGTATGGTACATATAACTTTCCATAGTACAGAATGGAAAGGAAAAATTGATAAGTGGTGGAGTATAGGAAGCCGTTCTCTTGACGGTATGGGTAAAAATCTTTTTGTAGCTTGTGCAAGTGCGGTTGCGATTTTGACGGACGGTCATGCAATTTCTTGCGACGGTGCATTTATTATTCCGGATACTAATTTTACAGGTCACGAACTATGGGAAACTTATCTTGACAGCAGACCTTACATAACAGTAAGCACAATAAACGGTACTACAATATATCGGAGCAAAACCGAAGTCAAAAAACTTATTATGAACAGTCTGAATGACGATATATTAATAAGTATCAATAAAGACTATCCATGTCTTGCGATTCTTATAAACGGAAATTATGCTTGTATCCACTATTTTGAAAGCGAAAACGGTAATATATTTCAGTCAACCGGTGATGTCAATAAAGAAGTTACTTTCATTGCAGGCGGTACGGAATGGACTGCTCCGGCTGAATCCGTCGTGACCGTTGCGGACGTTATATCATGTATAGAAATATTCTGCGATACTCTGAAACGTCCGGATTTTATGGAATGGTCAGAACTTTAAAAGGAGATTATTATGTTTAAATTATCAGAATATATCGGCAGACAATGCGGAAATCCTCACGGAATTATCGGGAAAATATGCTGTCTGATTATGAATATTATAAATAATATGATGTACAAAAATATTATTTCAGATATAAATTCAGATAAAAATATTCGTATTCTCGATATAGGTTGCGGAAACGGTTTCTTTATCCGCCAGCTTTACAGAAATACAAAAGCTCATATATACGGTATCGACATTTCAGAAGATATGATTAATACAACAGCCCGACTTAACAGAAAAGCCATAACTGAAGGACATCTGAAACTTCGTGCAGGAAACTGTTGTAATCTTCCGTACAATGACAAAACATTTGACGTTGTGACAAGTATAAATTCCATTTACTTCTGGGACGATACTTTAAAAGGACTTTCAGAAATAAAAAGAGTTCTCAGAAATGACGGCGTTTTCTATAATGCCGTATACTCTAAAAAATTCCTGAAAAAACTTCCGTATACACGTAAATGTTTTAAATTATTCAGAAAATCAGATTATATAACACTCGGAAAAAAAGCCGGTTTTTCGTCCGTCGAATTAAAGGAAATAGTCGCCGGTGAAAGTTATATCATCAAGTATATAAAGTAATAAGCACCCGAAAATAATTTCAGGTGCTTTTTGTTTTAGTCGTTTATGAATACTGAAAATGCTTTGTATGCCATATAGGTATCTATTTTTGACACTACCTCAAACGGTGCGTGCATGGAAAGTACCGGTACGCCCATGTCAATGGTATCGACATTCAGGTTTGCTATATACGCCGCTACAGTACCGCCTCCGCCTGCATCTACCTTACCGAGTTCGCCTGTCTGCCATATTACGTTATGACTATCCATTAAACGACGGATTCTTCCGGTATACTCTGCGGAAGCGTCAGAAGTACCGGATTTGCCACGAGCTCCGGTGTACTTCGTTATGCATACGCCCTTATTTATATACGCACAGTTGTTCCTTTCGTTTACTTCGGGGAAAGTCGGGTCAAATGCCGAATTTACGTCCGCAGACAGACATTCAGATGCGGAAAGTACTGTCCTACCGTCAGAACCTAAAGTTTCTGCAATATCGGCTATGAAGTATTCCAGATATGCCGAACATAATCCTGTATTTCCGTCCGAACCTGTTTCTTCCTTGTCGGTGAGTACCGTTACTACAGTATGCACCGGATTATTACAGTCTACCGTCGCCATTAATGCCGTATATGCACAAACTTTATCGTCGTGACCGTATGCACCTATCATGCTCCGGTCAAAACCTATGTCACGTGCCTTGAATGCCGGTACTACTTCCAGTTCTGAGGAAATGAAATCAGCTTCTACAATGCCGTATTTTTCGTGCAGAATGTTCATAATATTCAGTTTGACAGCCTCGCTTGCCTCGTCGTCACGGAACGGGCGTGAACCGATTACTATATTCAACTGTTCGCCGGTTATGCCTTTCGCAAGAGTTTTTGACATCTGGTCATTAGCAAGATGCGGGAGCAGGTCAGTTACGCAGAATACAGGGTCATTTTCGTCCTCACCGATATTTACGGCTATTTTTTCGCCGTCGGCTCTTATTACAACACCGTGCAGTGCCAGCGGAATAGCCGTCCATTGATATTTTTTGATTCCGCCGTAGTAATGTGTCTTGAAAAGTGCCATCTCGTTATCCTCGTAAAGCGGATTCTGTTTCAGGTCAAGACGTGGTGAATCTATATGGGCGGCACAGATTTTTACGCCCTCTTCAATCGGGGCAGTACCGATTATCGCCATAAGTACCGATTTTCCCCTGTTGTTGCGGAAAATCTTGTCACCTGCTCTGAGAGGCATACCGGTTTTGTATTCGATATAGCCGTTGTTTCTGAGAAGTTCGACGGTATAATTTACCGCCTCACGCTCGATTTTAGCGGTGTCCATGAAGTCCTTATAGCCTTCGCAGAAACTGTCACATTCAGCGATTTCCGCTTCACTCATACGGAGTACGGCGTTTTTCTTCTTCATGAAAAGTTTTTCCTTAAGTACTTTTGATGTTTCCATAAAAACACTCCTTTTTGAAATTTATTCTGATAACAGCCCCTGAATTTTACCGGCAATTTCATTTACTTCTTTGCCGAGTTCGTCCGGTGAGCCGTTATTATTTATAATATAGTCGGAATTTTCAATAAAAAATTCGTCATTGTGCTGTGAGTTCATACGATTCTGTGCCTGCTCCGGTGTCAGACCGTCACGTATGATTATCCTTTTCTTACGTACTTCCGCCTGTGCCAGTACCGAAACTATTACGTCACAAAACTTATCCGCTTTACTCTTGAAAAGCGTCGGAGCGTCAAGAAGTATCAGCTTATTTCCCTGTAATACAAGACGGTCTATATTATCCGATATTTCTTTTACTATATACGGATACGTTATGTTATCAAGTTTTTTGAGGCTTTGTCTGTCGGAAAATACTATTTCAGCAAGTTTTTTTCTGTAAAGATTTCCGTTATCGTCAATAATTTCCTCGCCGAAAGTCCGGACTATTTCAGAAAGACATGGTTTTCCCCTCCCGACTACCTGACGGGCTATTATATCGGCATCTATTATACAGAAGCCTTTTTCCCTGAATATAGCCGAAATTGTACTTTTTCCGGCACCTGTCTGACCTGTAAGCCCTGTTACAATATAATCCCTCATAAGCGTATCACCTCGAAACCGGCTGAACGGATTAATCTGTTATATACCGCCAGTCCTACACCGGATTTTTCCGGTGACCGCACATACACCCTGACGGCGTGACAGTCATCTAATTCACGTAACCGCCGGAATATCTGCTGTGCCTGCTCCTGACTGTCTTTACCGTATGTCATGTATCTGTACGGAAAATTTTCCCTGTCGCCGTCGAAAATAAGACAGTATATACCCTCGCCGTAATTTTCCCCGACGTATTCAGTAAATTTTTCCAAATCAGATTCAATCATAACTATATCAGCCGACGGCGAATAATGTTTATACTTCATTCCGGGGGAACTGGCTTTTTCGCCTGTTTCAAGCCCTTCAAGTACCGCCTTATCGACGATTACATTTCCGCTGACCGTACCTAACATTTCCGGCGTTATACAACCTGGTCTTAAAATCCGGACGGTGTCTTCATTTTCTACGGAAATCACAGTTGATTCAACGCCGTACTGACATTCACCGCCGTCTATGACAGCCGGTATAATTCCGTCCATATCCCTCATGACGTGCTGTGCCGTCGTGGGACTTGGATAGCCCGATTTATTCGCCGACGGTGCTGAAACAGGTCTGCCGGTAAGCTCTATAAGCCGGTGCATTACAGGGTGTGCCGGTACTCTTATACCTACCGTATCCAATCCGCCGGAAGTCACAAGAGGTATCTTCTCATTTTTCGGAAGCACTATAGTCAACGCCCCCGGCATGAATTTTTCAGCGAGTTTGCGGGCAATTTCCGGTATATATCTTGTATATTTTTCAGCCTCCGAAAAATCCGCAAGATGTACTATCAAGGGATTGTCAGCCGGTCTGCCTTTCGCCTGAAATATTTTCCGGACGGCATTTTCATTTGAAGCGTCTGCCCCCAGTCCGTAAACCGTTTCCGTCGGTATGCCGACTACTTCGCCGGATGTGATTAATTTTACCGCTATATCAAGCTGATTTTCGTCAAGTAATAAAGTTTCCATTAAAATTACTCCTGTCCCATGAGTTTTGCAGTCTGGTCGGCCGTGGCGAGAGCGTCAATAATTTCGTCAATGTTGCCGTTCATGACGTCTTCAAGGCGATATATCGTCAGATTTATACGGTGGTCAGTAAGTCTGCCCTGTGGAAAATTGTACGTCCGTATACGTTCGGAACGGTCACCTGTACCAACCTGCATTTTACGTTCAGAGGCTATTTTTTCATTCTGTTCTTTCTGCATGGTCTCATAAATACGTGAACGCAGAATTTTCATAGCTTTGTCCTTGTTTTTGTACTGGCTTCTTTCGTCCTGACATTCCACTACAACATTAGTCGGTAAATAGGTAATTCTTACCGCTGATTCAGTCTTGTTTACTTTCTGACCGCCTGCACCGCTTGACCGGAAAACATCTATTTTAAGGTCTGTGGGATTGATTTCAAGTTCCACGTCGTCAGCCTCGACGAGTACCGCAACTGTAACTGTACTTGTATGGATTCGCCCCTGTGATTCTGTTTCCGGTACTCTCTGCACACGGTGTACACCGCTTTCGTATTTAAGTCGGGAGTACGCACCGTCACCGATTATTGAAAAACTTATTTCCTTGTAACCGCCCAATTCAGTCGGATTTGAATTTAAAATTTCCTGTTTCCAGCCTTTAGATTCCGCATACATAGTATACATTCTGTACAGCGAATTTGCAAAAAGTGACGCTTCTTCGCCACCTGCTCCGCCACGTATTTCAATTATAACGTTTTTGTCGTCGTCGGGGTCTTTCGGTAACAATAATACTTTAAGTTCCTGTGCGATATTTTCCATAGCCTCACGGGATTCGTCATATTGCAACTGTGCCATTTCCCTGAAATCCTTTTCAATACCGGATTCTTCAAGTAATTCCCTTGCCTCGTCGAATGAATCACGGAATTTTTTATACTCACGGTATTTTTCTATAACAGGCGTTAAATTTTTGAAGTCTTTCATTGACTGTGTATACAAGGTATTATCATTTACAATATCCGGCTGTGAAAGTCTTTCGCTTATTTCAATGTATTTCTGTTCCATAGCTTCGAGTTTATCAAACATTTCCGGATTCCTCATTTCTGCTGACTTTTTTTATATTTTTTTCAATCTTGTTTCTTGCAACCATAAATTCACGTGAACACTTAACGCATCTTAACCGGAAATCCATTCCGGCACGGATGACATACATTTCATTTGCTCCGCACGGATGATTTTTTTTCATTGTAAGAATGTCACAAGGTCTTATATCCACGATACGCACCGCCTTTTTAAAAAGTCTTTACATTTTATTATAACTCAAAAATTATGCCAAATCAAGACCCTGCGAATATTTTTTTATTACGTGCAGAAAATAATTTAAAGTTGACAAACAGAAAGGAAAATGTTATTATGATTACAAGAATTTCAGCAGAGTTTGAAACTCCGGAGCTGGCGGAATCTGCCATACATCGTGTGCGTGAAAGCGTGCCGGTAAAATCGGCGAATATGGTTTACAACAAATCTTCAGAAGAAGCGGTCAGACTTCGCAACGGTACTGTATGGACTTTACTTCCTACTGCCGTTACCAGTTACAACTACTGTACCGGTATCATGGAATATCCGGCAACTGAAGATGTCATACCCGAACACGAACGCCGTCGGAATACTACCGCCTACATCATGTGCGAGGACGAACAGTCAGACAATGTAAAATCCGTCCTCAATGCTATGGGTGGTCTTAATATCCGTGAAAGAATGTCACGCTGAATTTCACACCGGAGAGGTATTTTAATACTTCTCCGGAATAAATCTCACTGCAACCGCATAATTATTATTATTCAGTTACGAATTTACGGAGGTAAAAATTATGATTTATAAACCAGAGGGCAGTTTTTTCAGAACTGCCGAAAATCAGAAGTATATTTCTTCATATGAAGGTCTCGCTGAGGCTATGGAAAACGGTATAATTCTTGAAGCAAGGGTGGCTGTATGTGACAGCTCACACAATCTTATTATAGACCTTCCTTGCGGTAAGGGCGTTATACCACGTACTGAGGGTGCTATAGGTATCGAGGACGGTTCAACCCGTGACATTGCACTTATTTCAAGAGTGAATAAAATTGTATGCTTTAAAGTAACCGGCATAGACGGCGATAATATAACTCTGTCCAGAAAATCAGCTCAGGAAGAATGTATGGAAAACTACATAAACAAACTATCTTCCGGCGAGATTATCGACGCAAGAATAACTCATCTTGAACAGTTCGGTTGTTTCGTCGATATCGGTTGTGGTATACCGTCGCTTATCCCGATAGATGCTATATCCGTTTCGAGAATATCCCACCCCTCTGACCGTTTCAGGAACGGCGATTTTATTCATGCCGTTGTGAAGTACCGTGAGGATGACAGAATTTTCCTCACGCATAAGGAATTACTCGGTACGTGGGAACAGAATGCCGAATTATTCGAGGCTGGCGAAACTGTTTCCGGTATAGTGCGGTCTGTAGAGGATTACGGAATTTTCGTTGAATTGACACCTAATCTTGCCGGACTTGCTGAACCCCGTGACGATATTAAAGCCGGTCAGTCGGTAAGCGTATATGTCAAGGCGATTATCCCCGAAAAAATGAAAGTAAAGTTAATAATAGTCGATACGTGCGAGGACTTACCAACCGCAAAACCGATACAATATTATCAGGAATCCGGTAAAATTTCACGCTGGTGCTATTCTACGGACTGTTCACCGAAAAAAATTATAAGCGAATTTTAACATACGAAATACAAAAAAACCGCCTGCTCCGTAAAAAAGCAAGCGGTTTGTTTTTTTAATCAGAATGCAATAGTTTCAGCCATACGGTGAAGTTTTTCGTCGTAAGGTTTTTTCATTGCAAGTGCTTCCTGAATATCGTAATCAACAAGCTGATTGTCTTTCAGTGCAACAACCCTGTTACCGATACCCTGTTCAAGAAGTTCAACGGCATAATTGCCCATTTTTGTAGCCTCTACTCTGTCACGGAGTGTAGGATTACCACCACGCTGAACGTGTCCTAAAATAGTGGCACGTGCTTCAATGCCTGTACGTAATTCGAGTTCCTTTGCGATTTCCTGTGAATGTCCTACGCCCTCGGCAACGATTACTACAAAATTTTCCTTGCCCTTTGCCTTTTTGGCAAGCATTGTATTTGCGATTGCGTTAAGGTCATAAGGTACTTCCTGTGTGATTATGTCAGTAGCACCGCAGGCGATACCGGTATTTACTGCGATATGTCCTGCACCTCTACCCATTACCTCTACTACTGAAATACGGTCATGTGACTGTGAAGTATCACGGAGCTTGTCAACGAGTTCCATAGCGGTATTCATAGCGGTATCGAATCCGATTGTATAATCTGTGCAGGCAATATCATTATCGATAGTACCAGGGATTCCGATACAGAGCATACCTTTAGCAGACAGGTCAGCAGCACCACGGAAAGAACCGTCACCGCCGATAACTACGAGACCTTCTATGCCGAGTTCCTCGCACTTAGCCCTTGCCTTTGAAACACCCTCGTCAGTTCTGAACTCGCTACATCTTGCGGTATAGAGGATTGTTCCGCCACGGTGGATAATATCAGTTACGCTTCTTTCGTCCATCTGGAAAATGTCACCTGTGAGAAGTCCCACATAACCTCTGTGGACACCGTAAACTTCCATACCCTTGCTTATAGCGGTTCTTACGACGGCTCTTACAGCGGCGTTCATACCAGGGGCGTCGCCACCGCTGGTGAGGACAGCAATTTTCTTTATCATGATAAATTCTCCTTTTGCGTCAAGCAATTTTTTATACATATATATTTTACTACTTTATACATGAAATGTCAATAGCATATGGATTATTTTTCCGGATTTTTTTATTTTATAAGTCCGAAAGTGTTTTCGGGGAATATTTTCCGGAGTTCCTCATAACTCTGTGCGGATATTTCAAGTGAAAGTCTGAGTTTCGGGGAAATCATTTTCCTTAAGTCCGTAAGATAAAAAACTACACGTGTTTTTCCGGAAAAATTTCCGCATAGTTTCCGGACGGTTTTTTCAGTAATTTCAAGTTCCGGAGACTTTATTTTTATACATAGTTTCATGTTCTGAATTATTCCGGAAAATTCATTTTCACCGGATATATCACCGCATATAAGGGAAACCCCGTCGTCTTTTACGGATATTTCAGCACTTACAAGAAGTATTTCATCCTGTCTGACGGCTCCTGATTTCCGGCTGAAAAGTTCCGGAAAAATCACTGCTTCGATAGTACCTGTACCGTCGGAAATTTCAAGAAATGCCATACGGTCACCTTTTCTGGTGGTGTGATTCTTCATACCCTGTACTATGCACAGTAGCTTTACTTCCGTACCGTCGGGAAGTCCGGAGCAGGTCTTTATATCAACCGTCCGCATAAGTGCCGGAATATATCTGTATTCTGACAACGGATTACCGCTGAAATATATTCCGCATGAATCCTTTTCCATAAACAATATCTTACGCCGGTTATATTCCGGTACATACGGAATTTTTATATTCATTTCAATGGTGTCAGTATCGTCAAGAAAATTCATCTGACCGTCTATAACGCCGTAGTCTCCGGAAGTTTTTTCCATAAGAACGGAATAATTTTCAATCATCTGACGGCGGTTAAGTCCCAGACTGTCGAAAGCTCCCGACATAATAAGGTATTCAAGCGATTTCTTTGAGAAGTCTTTTTTGTCCATTCTCTCTATGAAATCCTGTAAACTCCGGAAATTTCCGCCGGTAGTCCTTTCACGGACTATTTTTTCCGCCAGACCTTCCCCGACGTTCTTTACTGCCATAAGTCCGAAGTATATTCTGTTACCGCAACAACTGAATTTCTTCGTACTCCTGTTTATATCAGGTCTGAAAACTTCTGTATTATTGTCACGACAGATATTTACATACTCTGAAAGTTTATCGGCATTTGTTATACTCGACATAAGCGACGACATATACAAGCCGAAGTAGTGGCATTTCAGATAAGCAGTCTGATACGATATTACGGAATATGCCGTTGCATGAGACTTATTAAAGGCATATGAGGCAAAATTCATCATCTCGTCGAATATTTCAACCGCTGTTTTTTCCGGAATGCCATTTTTCACCGCTCCGGATACAAAATTTTCACGTTCACGTGCCATGACATCATGTTTTTTCTTTGCCATAGCACGCCGGACTATATCGGCATGACCGTATGAATATCCGGCTATTTTCCGGCATATTTCCATTACCTGCTCCTGATATATCATACAGCCGTATGTTTCCGACAGTATGCTTTCAAGTTGCGGGTGTTTGTACTTCACGTTATCCGGATTATTTTTACTTCTTATATACTGCGGTATTGATTTCATAGGTCCGGGGCGGTAAAGCGAAAGCATTACTATCAAATCTTCAAGGCGTTCGGGTCTTAGTTCCGTGAGACATTTTGTTATTCCCTCGCTCTCAAACTGAAACACTCCGGCAGTATCTCCGGCGGACAGCATGGAATATACGTTTTTATCGTCAAGAGGTATTTTTTCTATGTCAAAATCCGGATTGATTTTCCTTATCTCCCTGACGGTATCACGGATTACTGTGAGATTCCGTAAACCTAAAAAATCCATTTTGAGAAGTCCAAGCGATTCAAGGACGGTCATTGTGTACTGTGTTACTATTGTATCGTCGTTTTTCTGTAAAGGTACTATATCCGCAAGCGGTATCGCCGAAATGACTACTCCGGCGGCGTGTGTGGTTACGTGTCGTGGCATACCCTCTATTTTCATAGCAATGTCAGTTATACGCCTTACATCCGGATTGGAATTGTACATCTCTTTCAGTTCCGTTGACTTTTCAAGAGCATCTCCGAGTGTATAGCAAGGTTCAATTTTTTTTGCGATACTGTCGCATAGTCTGACCGGCACACCCAGTACACGTCCCACGTCACGTACTCCGGCACGTGCCTTTAATGTATCGAACGCTATTATTTCGGATACATTGTCACGTCCGTATTTTTCAAAGACGTAATTTTTTACCTGCTGTCTGCCCTCT
>JAAVHK010000078.1 GCA_014799765.1 Ruminococcus sp. | reverse complement strand
CCGAACCATACGCAAAGAGAACTGCACAAGGTCTGATACTCGGTGAGGACGGCGAAAAAATGAGTAAAACCCGTGGAAACGTCGTTGACCCTAACGACATTGTGGAAAATTACGGTGCAGATGTTCTCCGCCTGTACGTTCTTTTCATGGGCGATTACGAAAAGGCAGCTCCTTGGAGCGAAAAAGGTATGAAAGGCTGTAAGCGTTTCGTCGACAGGGTATGGGGGCTTCAGGAAATTCTTACCGAAGGCGACGAATATTCAGAAAAACTCCGTTCAAACTTCCATAAGACAATTAAAAAGGTTTCGGAAGACATAGAAAATATGAAGTTCAATACGGCAATAGCCTCTATGATGACGCTGATTAATGACATCTATGCTGTAGGAACGGTAAACAAGGCAGAACTTTCCGCCCTGTGTATGATGCTGAATCCGTTCGCACCGCATATTACCGAAGAAATCTACAATACAATCACCGGAAAAATTCTCTGTGAACAGTCATGGATTACTTACGAAGAAAAATTCTGTATCGACGAAACTATTGAAATAGTTGTACAGGTAAACGGCAAAATCAAGGCAAAACTCAACATAGTTCCCGATACTGACAAGGATTCCGTCATTGCTATGGCACTCGCCGACGAAAAAGTAAAAGAGTTCACCGACGGCAGAAACATAATAAAACAGATATATGTACCAAATAAACTTGTTAATATTGTAGCAAAATAACGAAAAAAATTTTCTGCAAAAAAATACTTGACATTTAGAAAAATTTATGATACAATGAAATATACCATTTAAGATTAAGTTTTTATATCTGCTGTTTTTGAGGTATAGGCTGACTGACACTCTCCGGAGTGATTAGTATAGATACATGGTTTATTCCGTGTAACCTCTGAATAAGGGAGGGAAAACAAGTGGCAGAAGTTCGTGTTGGTAAAAACGAGTCTTTAGACACAGCTCTTAAGAGATTTAAGAGGTCTTGTGCCAAGGACGGCGTTATAGCTGAAGTTCGCAAGAGAGAACACTACGAAAAGCCTTCAGTAAAACGCAAGAAGAAGTCTGAGGCAGCTCGTAAGCGTAAGTATTAATACTGCAACAGCTAATTAAAGTCGATAAAAGCGGGCTGGTTTTCAGACAGTTCCGCTTTTTTCTTATGTGAATTCAAAGGAGGTTACGAATGCTTTTCAGGGCAACGGAATATTTCAGGAAAATCACCGATATATCGCCGGATTTCCTTGTTGAAAATGATGTAAAGGGTATAATCCTTGATATTGACAATACACTTACAACGCATGATAATCCCGTACCGGCGGAGGGTGTCACTGAATGGTTGGAGCAGGTCAGAAAAAAGAAAATCCGACTTGTTATAGTCTCGAATAATCACCCACCAAGAGTTATGCCTTTTGCGGAAAGTCTCGGTATAAAGTGTATCTGCGAGGGCAAAAAACCTCTTCCGACTGGCTTTAAACAGGCTCTTGAATGGCTCGGAATACCGAAAAAAAACGTCGTCGCAATCGGTGACCAGATTTTTACAGATGTTCTCGGTGCTAATCTTTCCGGTATCAGAATACTTTACACCGCCCCGATTGAACTTGAAAAGACTACATTTTTCAAAGTCAAGCGTACTCTTGAAAAACCGTTTCTTCCGAAAAAATTCCGCTGATTTTTCTTGACAAATTTAGTAATTTGTGCTAAAATAAATCACAAAGGAGTAATTCAATTGATAAAGAAAATTCTTGTAATACACGGACCTAATTTAAACCTGCTCGGTGAGCGTGAACCCGATGTTTACGGCGATAACAACATTGATACCCTCAACGCTGAAATAATTTCACGTGCCGGAAAAATGGGACTTGAATGTGATGTTTTCCAGTCTAACCACGAGGGCGAAATTATCGACAAACTTCACGAAGCACGGAAAAGTTTCGACGGTGTGATAATAAATGCCGGAGCGTATACGCATTACAGTTACGCCATTCGGGACGCCATTTCAGCGATAAAAATTCCGTGTATAGAGGTTCATATAAGTAACGTAGATGCCCGTGATGCTTTCCGTGCAAATTCGGTAATCGCACCGGTATGTAAGGGAAGTATAAGCGGTTTCGGCTTCGGAAGTTACTACCTCGCCGTACAGGCACTTGCGGAGATGTAAAATGGAAAGATTCAGAAAAATTTTCGACTATATAAAAACCGATTGTGCCTTGATAACGTCAGATGTCAACAGGCGTTATTTTACCGGTATGAAGTCATCAGCCGGAATTGCTGTAGCGTTTCCGGATAAAATGTACCTGCTCATAGATTTCCGGTATATCGAAAAAGCACGGAATACTGTTAAAAATGCGGAAGTAATCGAACTTACGGCATTTAAGACGCAGTTTCCGGAACTTCTGAAAAAACACGGTGCGAAAACTGTTTCTATAGAATCCGAAACAATGACGGTCAGCACTTTAAACAGTTACAGACATTGCTTTAAAGAAATAACTATTGATGATTCTGACATTCTCAGCAACGCCATAAATAATATGCGTATGATTAAAGACGAATCAGAAATTGAAAATATCCGGAAAGCTCAGGAAATAGCAGAAAAATCACTTTCTGAACTGTTGCATTTTATCAGAGTCGGCAGAACTGAACGTGAAATAGCCAACGAACTCAACAGGCTTATGTTCGCAAACGGTGCGGAAGATTTGTCATTTGAAACTATCGTACTTTCGGGGAAAAATACGTCTATGCCACATGGTGTGCCTTCCGATAAGCCGGTACAGAACGGCGAATTTATTTTAATGGACTTCGGTGCGGTATGGAACGGCTATCACAGCGACATGACACGCACAATATGTCTCGGTCAACCCGACGATGAAATGAAAAAAGTCTATAATATCGTACTTTCGGCACAGCTTGCCGGATTGGAAAACGCAAGAGCAGGCATTTCCGGAAGTGAACTCGATAAAATTTCACGTGATATTATAGAAAAAGCAGGTTACGGCGAAAATTTCGGTCATTCACTCGGACACGGTGTAGGTCTTGAAATCCACGAAAAGCCTAACGCCTCTCCGAATTATAAAAGCGTTCTCGGAAAAAACAGCGTCGTGACTATCGAACCGGGAATTTATATCGCCGGAAAATTCGGTGTGCGGATAGAAGATTTTGTCGTTTTGACTGAAAATGGTTGTAATAATCTGACCAATTTTGATAAAAATATAATATCTTTATAATATTTTGCTTTCAGGTATTGCAAAATGTTTCAAGATGTGATAAAATAATACATATAATTTTAAAACACGGAGGTTATAAAAAATGATTTCAGCAGGAGATTTCAGAAATGGCGTTACCTTCGAACTCGACGGACAGGTTGTTCAGGTTATCGAGTTCCAGCACGTAAAACCGGGCAAGGGTGCGGCTTTCGTAAGAACAAAATACAAGAACGTTATCACGGGTTCAGTGGTTGAAACTTCTTTCAACCCTACTGCAAAATTCCCGACGGCTTTCGTTGAAAGAAAGGATATGCAGTACAGCTACACCGACGGCGAACTTTACTACTTCATGGATATGGAGACTTATGAACAGATTCCAATCAGTGAGGACAAACTCGGCGACGCTTTCCGTTTCGTCAAGGAAGAAATGATTTGTAAGGTGCTTTCTTACAAGGGTTCTGTTTTCGGTATCGAACCGCCTAACTTCGTTGAACTCGTCGTTACTCAGACTGACCCTGGCTTCAAGGGCGATACCGCTACAAACGCTACCAAACCGGCTACAGTAGAAACAGGTGCGGAAGTCAAAGTACCACTCTTTATCAACGAGGGCGAAAAAATCCAGATTGATACAAGAACAGGCGAATATATGTCAAGAGCATAAGCCTGTCTCATAAGGAGGCTATTTATGAAGCTTACTGAAAAAATGTCCTATTTAAAGGGACTTATGGACGGTCTTGAAATTGACAAGTCCACAAAAGAGGGCAGAATACTTGCTCAGATGTCCGAACTAATGGAAGATATTGTCCTATATGTCGACGACTTACAGGCACAGGTGGACGAACTCACGGAACTCTGTGAAATTCTCGACGAAGACCTCGGCGAAGTTGAAGAAGAAATCTACGGTGACGAGGATTTCAACTGCGGTAACTGTGACTGTTTCGACGACGAAGACGAAGATTATGATTTCGACAGCGATGACGACGAACTCTATGAAGTAACCTGTCCGACTTGCAGAGATACTATTCTCATTGACGAGGGCATGATTGAAGAAGGCAGTATAAACTGTCCTAACTGCGACGAACTCCTTGAATTTGACTACGAAAATCTCACTATTGAGGACTTCGAGAAGGCAGAAACTGATGATATATCAGACAATGAATAATTTAAAAAGGCTGTGCAGAAATGCACAGTCTTTTCATTTTTTGTAAGTGTCAAGTATTTTTTCGGCTGTTTCCCGACGTGTCCGGCGATTGTTCATAGCCTGTTTTTCAATGTAGCGGTGTGCCTGTGGTTCGGTGAAATCAAGATATTCCATAAGAGTACATTTTGCACGGTTGATAAGTCGCATTTCTTCTATTTTCGTCAGAATATCAGCACTTTCCGGCTTTATACCGGAGATTTCCGGAAAACTTCCAACAGCGTTCCGGAAGTCTTCACGGCTGAAAGGTCTCGCCAGAATTACGACGTTCTCCGGAAGACTATGCGATATATTTTCAGAAATATCATTCCGGCATATGAGAATCACTCCGGCAGAAAAAACAGACGTTATTTCCGCTAAATCCTGCCCGAACTCGTCAGAAAGCGGAGTGTCTATAATGACCAGCTCCGGCTTAGTATCGCCAGAAATAAGCCGGCGTGCCTCGTTGCCTGAACTCGCCGTGACAATAAGTCCGGAAGTGCTGTCCTTAAGAAACTGTTCTATTAAAGCGATATTTTCATAGTTAGATGAAATAATTAAATTAGTCATAAAAACACCTTGTTAAATGAATTTAAAATAACGACGTTCTTCAAAATCGTCCTTATTGTGTGCCAGATTGTACTCCTGAATCTGCATTGTGAAATTACTGAAAATATTTTCGAGTATCTCACCGGAAAGATTATTCTTTACAAAGTCACTTTCACGGGCTATTGAAACAGCCTCGTCGAGAGAGGACGGCAACGGCTGGAAATCAAGTGGATTTTCGGGGTGTTTGATAGTCTTTTCAAGTAGTGAACAGTCACCTGTTTTGATGCCCTCCATACCGGCGACAAGAATCAATTTAAAAGCGATATACGGATTACAACAGGCATCAGCGGAACGTATTTCAATGCGTGGCGTGGTACTTCTTGGAATCCTTATCAGTTGTGAACAGTTATCGAATGACCAGTTGACATATTTAGGTGCATAGCCGATACCGAAACGCTTATATGAATTGGTTATCGGATTCAGAAAGGCAGTTATTTCACGTATACGGTGGAGAACTCCGGAAATGAAACATTTTCCGGTATGCGACATTGTTTCAGGGTCATTACTGAAAATATTTTCGCCGTTTTTCTTCAGACTGAGGGAAATACTCAAAGCACTGCCGTGTTCATTCGGGAGAGGTTTGGGCATGAACGAGGCAAAAAGTCCGTTCTGATTGGCAATTGATTTTACAACGGTCTTGTAATGTAACATATTGTCACCGGCGGTAACAGGTTCATTTTCACGGAATTCAATTTCATTCTGACCGCCACCGTGTTTATGACACGAAGTTATAGGATTGATACCCATTTCCTCAAGTGACAGACATATTTCACGACGGACGTTTTCGCACTTGTCGAGTGGTGCAACGTCTAAATAACTGCCGTGGTCATGCGGATTTTTGGTAGGTTCGCCCTTGTCATTGAGGTCAAAGAGATAAAATTCGCATTTAGTACCCATTTCACAGGAATAGCCATCAAGACGGATTGAATTTATATAATTGATTAGTTCGCTACGTATATCGCCGGAATATTGCGAACCGTCGGGATTTTTAAGAGAACAGAAAAAACGGATTACACGTCCTGATTTAGGTCTCCACGGAAGCACCGATAATGTAGAAATATCGGGAAATAAAAGCAAATCCGAACAGTTTCCGCTGAAAGAAGAAGCGTCAAAAGGTATGCCGTCGGAAAATGCACGTGAAAGTTCGTCGGGCATGATTGCGATATTTTTCAGATTTCCCGATATATCCGAAAAAGTAAGGCGTATGAATTTGACGTCATTTTCCTCGACGAATTTTAAAATTTCTTTAGGTGGGGTATTCATTTTAAGACCTCCGGAAAAAATAATTTATCAATTAATTATACTATATTTTCGGCGTAATGTAAATAGTCCGGCGGAATTTTTTCTGAACTGCAATTAAAAAGCAAAACTGGTTATTGACATATTTTCCGGAATAATCTATAATAAAATCACTACAGAAAAAGGAGAGATTACCATGAAAAGAACTGTCACTATACAGGATATTTCCTGTTTCGGAAAATGTTCGCTGACTGTTGCATTGCCGGTTATTTCGGCTATGGGAATTGAAACGGCTGTTATCCCTACTGCCGTACTTTCAACGCATACAGGCGGATTCACCGGTTATACATTCCGTGATTTAACAGGCGATATTCCGGCAATTTCAGACCACTGGAAAAGCCTTGACATTAAATTTGATTCTGTCTATACCGGCTATCTGGGTTCGGCGGAACAGATAGAAATTGTTTCCGGATTTTTCGACAATTTCCGGACGGAAAATAATTTCATAGTCGTTGACCCTGTTTTAGGCGACAACGGCAGATTCTATACCGGATTCAATGAGGATTTCGCCGGAAAAATGGCTGAATTGTGTTCAAAAGCTGATTATATCATACCTAACATGACAGAAGCGTGTTTTATGCTGAAAATCCCGTACACCGAAAGTTATGACCGTGCATACATTGAGGACATTTTAAGAAAACTTTCCGGATTAGGTTGTAAAATACCTGTGCTTACAGGAGTACACTTCAACGACACGGAGCAGGGAGCAGTTGCATACGATTCCGGAAAAGATAGTTTTTACTACTCTTTCGGAGAACATATAGCACGTTCGGTACATGGTACAGGCGATATTTTCGCAAGCGTATTTACCGGAGCTGTCACACTGGGCAAGGACTTACAGACCGCACTTGACATATCAGTAAATTATACCGTCGAATGCATAAAGGCTACAATACCGCATTTTGACGAAATATGGTACGGAAGTTGTTTTGAACTATGTATCGGAAAATTAATCGACATGATAAAATAAAAGAAATCTCCGGTGTGATTACCGGAGATTATTTTTAATGTGAAAATATTGTATCTTCCAATACCTGATAATTTGCATTGAAGTCTACCTGTAGTACAGATTGTGTAGTACCGTCGTCGCACCATACGTCTTCCGGATAGAAAGTATTTTCTGCCGGAATCTGAATCTGTTCAATATCGTAACCTATCGAAAACGGAACTTTCAGCGAAAGAAAGTACATTCCCAATGATGACATATTTGTATTGACTTTCGGGACAACATTTTTTACTATACGGCTTACGGAAACCGGATTTACAATTTTCGGGATAATTTTAGTTATGACTTCTCGCTGACGGCTTGTGCGTTCAAAATCGCTGTTACCGACATATCGTATACGTGCGTATGAAAGAGCCTGTTTGCCGTTGAGATGCATTATTCCGTCAATAGTTTCAAGGAAGTCTGCCCACTGGTCATCGCCCATAAGCTGATTAACTTCGGAAAACAGAATATTATTTATTTCCTGAGCCTCGTCGGCGGTAACGTCAATATCGATACCCCCGACGGCATCTATCAGCCCCGCAAATGACATGAAATTTACGGTCACATAGTCGTTGATTTTTATATCGAAATTGCTTTCTATGGTATCCATAAGGAGTTCCGCACCGCCGTATGAGTAGGCGGCATTTAACTTGTCCATACCGTAACCGGCTATATTTACGTAACAGTCACGCATGAAAGATGTAAGGATAATTTTATCTGACCGGCTGTTGAAAGACAGTAAAATCATTGAATCGGAACGCCCTTGTTCCTCGGTGGTGCGACCGTCCGTACCTATGACCAGTACGCTTTTAACATAACTACGTGAAATCGCACCGGCAGTCCGTGAACGTTCACCTGTTTCCTGTTTGCCGATTTTGTTTATTATCGTCAGTGAGGTACATGAATACATACTGAAAAGCACTAAAAATATGACAAATATTTTTGTAATAATTTTCCTGATAGTTTTTCCGAAAAAACTTTTATGTCTGTGTTTTGGTTTGGAGCGTTGCTTCGGTTGCGACTGATAATTCTGTACCGGTTTCGGCTGAGATTGTCTTGGTGGTGACTGGTAATTCTGTATCGGTCTTGATGGAGATTGTCTCGGTGGTGACTGGTAATTCTGTACCGGTCTAGGTTGTGACTGTCTCGGCGGAGATGTTTTTTTCTGTGATGGTTTTCTGTTTGGATTGTTTCGCCTGTAATTCGGCGGATTTTTAGGTACAGGAATATTAAGTGTATTTTGATTATCTGTGTTGTTGTCGTCATTCTGGAATCTACTTGACATTGTTTATTCCTTTCATTATTTTTTAAAACCTGCTCCGGAACGTTTCGGCACGGTGGAGCAGGTTTTTTTTCAGAATTTTTTTGAACTTACTACTATACACGTCACAATTGTACATATCACGTGATATGCGACCAGTGCCGCAGCTGACATATATAAATAATTGAACTGAAACGCCTTTGAAATAATAAGCAGTGTACCTATTACAAAACCGAGTATGATAGATGCGGTCTGAAGAATAAGTCCACGTATTGCAGAAGTATGTACTACTTTAGTACCGATTATAAGCTGTGCAAATGCTGAAAATTTTCCGGAACACGCCATTGACGAACTCAGACGGAGTGTTTTTTTAGTTTCGGAATCAAAATCTGAATGAAGTTTTTTCGGAAGAAGTCTGAACATTGAACGTGATACGTTAAAAAGCGATGCTATCTTGTCGAGTGTCAGACAGGCATCAACACTTTTCAGTATCATGAACATTTTTTCTCTTGAAAGTCTTTTCACCCACCGTTTAACTTCACGGTCTGCTTTTATCTCTACTGTGAAAAGTGCCGCAATGTTTCCGGATATTGAAAGATACATAGCTTCCTGACCGTTCTTGGTATATTCTGACTCCTTGGTTTTTGTCGGCAGACCCTCTATATTATGATTTACCATAAGTTCACGGTTGCCGAAAAGTACACGCCTGTTATGAATCCAGCCACATAAACCCATTGATTCCTCAAAGGAAAAATTATCAATTTCATAAAGTATATCGTTATTTTCGTTCACGACGTCCGTAAAAAGATGTCTCATTACGCTACCGGCGTGTGTAGTAAGACTTGCCGCCTCAAGTAATGCTTCGTTTACTTTCGTATTGGAAAATACTTTCACACCGCAAAGCTGTACGGAATGTGCCGGAAACATTGAGTCTGTATTCACAAGTATTGAGTTTGTGTCGTAAAAATCGTCGACACTCTGATAACCTAACATTACGCCTTTTTTTATCATGGCACGGTTAGAAACTCTTTCAAGTGGAAGATTTGCTACAAACGGCATTGCTATACATGATGCCGAACATACAAGCATACAGAAAATTGACATTCCGAATGTAACGGAATCAAGTGTCATAAGCGATTCCTTACAGAAAAAAGTTATCACCAGTGAAATGACAAACGCTACTGCTATACAAGCCGGTGTTGCTTTTTTACAGTATTTGTCGGTTATATCGGAAGAATACGTATATTTAAGGAAATCTGTAAGAAAATCCGTTCTTCTCATAGATGCAAGTATCGGGAAATCTCCTAATGTACCACGTGTAAGACGTTCCGCACGTTCTTCGTCACGGACATATACTATTCCATGACGTTGAAAATCTTCCTTTGAAACAAGTTCAAAGTTTCTTTGTGCCCGTCTCAGAATAAACATTTTCCCGATAGAGTTTGTAAGCAGTGCAAGTATTCCGACAGGCATATATATGCGTTCCGGCATGATACTTTCAGGCGAGGCAATCGCCGGTATTATAGAAATAATACAGGTCAGTGCAGTGACAGCCGTCATTGAATCGCTGTCCGCCTTGAAAGTAAGAAGTTTTTTCAGTCCGTTTGTAATGACCGCTCCCGACGTAAGAACAGCAACAAGCCCTGTTATCAGGTGTATGATAAGATATAACTGCCTGTTCGTCTTGCTGAATACCTCTATAATAGGAAATTCAAGCTGATTCATGAATGTTATGAAAAGGCTCAGGAAAGACAGTATAAACAATATTGCAGTACGTGTTGTTATAATACCGGTAAGGTCTTTTATATCCCGTCCGACGTCTTCCACAGCACCGTAATAATCGAAATCAACTATACGTTTTGTACGTTTTTTGTCAGCGGTATCGGCGGAATGATGTTTTTTAATGGTTTCGGTATCTAACTGTATATCTATAGACTGCTCCTGATTATTATAGTCAGTTCTGCGTATATTTGTTCTGCGTTTCTGTTTTGAGTATTCGGAAGTCTTTACTATTGCCGGTGAGGGTACTATATCAGTAATCAGTTTAAGATTTTCAGGGTCTTCCGCCTCTGCAATAATCGCTTCACGACTACGTTTTTTTTTCTTGAAAACAGGCGGTGTATACATATATTCACCGTCGGGAGTTTCTTTCTTGTATGTATAGTCAACTTCTTTCTGCCGACGTTTATTGATAGTTTTTTTACGTTCTTCGGCTTCTTTCGCCCTTGTAGAACCGTCCATACGACGTATTCTTGAAACATCGTTTTCACTCATCTGAGTATTTATAATATCGCTGTCATAAAGTGCCGTTGTGGGATTTCCCTCTGAATCAATACCACCGTTAAGGACTGTTATTTTACGTCCTGTACGTTTAAGTGGCGGAGTTTCTTTCGCAGACTGACGTAATGTGTTATCGTCCCACGCATTTTTCTTATGCGATTCGGGGCGGACAGGCGTTGCGGTACGGCTTTTATGTACAGTTTTTCCGGCTGAATATTCGTCAAGAATATCATTGATTTTCTTATCTGACATTATATTCACTCCTTAACCGGAATATCTTTGTCTTACGACTTCATACATGAAAATCCCACCGGCTACAGATGCATTCAGGGAATTTATTTTCCCATACATAGGAAGTTTAACCATAAAATCACATTTTTCACGTATCAGACGACTTATTCCGAAACCTTCTGAACCTATTACAAGTGCCATACTTCCTGTGAAATCTGTCTTACAGTAGTCACTGCCTGAAGCGTCTGTACCGTAAATCCATACGCCGTTTTCCTTGAGAGTATCTATGCAAGCCGAAAGGTTGGAAACTCTCGCCACAGGAACGTAACTCACTGCACCGGCGGAAGTTTTTGCGACTGTCGCATTTAATGACGCACTTCTTCTTTTCGGAATAATAACGCCGTCCGCACCGGAAGTTTCAGCAGTACGGATAATAGCCCCTAAATTATGTGGGTCTTCAATCCCGTCGCATATGATGATAAATGGTTTAGTACCTTTTTTTCTCGATACGTCAAGGATTTCCTCTACTGTGACGTATTTACCGCAAGCACCGACGGCAACTACTCCCTGATGTGATGCACCGTCTGCAAGCTGTGTTAGTTTCTTTTCCTGAGCGTCCTTTACGACTATACCTTTTTCTTTGGCAAGTCGACGGATAAGCCCTAAACTTCCGCCGTT
>JAAVHK010000077.1 GCA_014799765.1 Ruminococcus sp. | reverse complement strand
TGACGATGATATTGAAATTTCCCTGAATGTAAACTACACTACTACCGCTGAGCAGGAAAATCTTACTGACCAGAAAATAAAGGAAATTCTCGAAAAACTGAATATATCGGAAAAAAACGACTACAAAAAAATATCGGCTATTTATGAGTACATAATAAACAACGTCACTTAC
The DNA here is from genome assembly GCA_014799765.1 of Ruminococcus sp. Lineage (GTDB taxonomy): Bacteria > Bacillota > Clostridia > Oscillospirales > Ruminococcaceae > Ruminococcus. Next base: position 11,311 of record JAAVHK010000077.1, on the reverse strand, counting down.
GATAACATTTCCGACAATGACCTTAAATTTACTGCCTACGGTGCTTTGTATAACGGTACGGCAGTATGTCAGGGTATCGCAATGCTTTTCTACCGTATGGCACGTGATGCCGGTGTTTCATGCCGTATGATTGTCGGTGAAGCCGGTGCTCCTCATGCATGGAATATCGCTGAAATTGACGGTCTGTACTATCTCCTTGACCCTACTTTTGACTTATATTTCAGTAAAATTTCTGACTGTAAATATTTTATGCTCGGTACAGAAGATTTTGACGACTATAATAAAAAAGTCACTCATATACCGGCATCTGCTGAAATGGGTCTTTCAAGTCTCGATTTTGATTATAAATCAGAAAGTTTCATGACGGAATATCCGATTTCCCTTAAAAAATTTGCTATAGAAAATAAATCGGGTGATGTAAACGCCGACGGTTTCACAGATGCTGTTGACTCCTCTATGATTCTTGCGGAATATGCCGTATTATCCACGAAAGGTAAAAGCAGTTTCACAACCGTTCAGGAACTTACAGCAGATGTCAATGACGACGATGAGATAAATGCCATAGATGCTTCAATGTTACTGCAATATTACGCATATATTTCAACTGTTCCCGCCGAAGAATACATTAATCCTGAAGATTTCTTTAAAAAAGAGGTGATTTAATGTCAGATGATAATAATTACTCTCCTGTTCTGGAAGATATAGAATATACATCATCTTCTCAGAAAAAAGGTGCTCCTACCGGTGTTGAGGCTATTTCCCTTGACAGTATGGAAACCAACTACAATCCGGCTTACGAACAGAAAAAAGGTGCTCCGAAAGGAGTTGAGGCTATCTCCCTCGACAGCATGGATAATAATTACAATTCCTATGCAGACCACCGTAAAGGTGACCCTACCGGTGTATCTGCCCCTGTTCTTGACGATATTTCCGGAACTCTCGGAGCTTCTGCTCCTGTCATAAACCGTGAATCTGAAAAACCTGTCATTACTGACGAGGAAATAATTGCTACTTTCAATCCGGAACTAAAGACAATTTTCGATAATCTTTCAGACTTACAGCGTCAGCAGATACTTGATATGCGTCGTGAACAGATGGGCGGTATCGCTCCGAAACCGGAAGTAACTGCCCCTGTACTCGACGAAGATAACTATACCCCTCCGCCCACCGAAGAAAAGAAAATTACTCCGCCCCCTGAACCTGTCGAAAAACCGGTACTCGACGAAGAACCCGAACTCCCGAAATATACCCCTAAATATGTCGATTCAGATTTGGAACGCATAAAGCAAGAGGCGAAAAAACAGGCGGTAAAATCACAGCTTACTTCAAATCAGAAGGATTCTAAAGAAAGTCTCCGTATGATGCTGGAACTCAAGGAACAACGCAATGCCGAACTCGCTGAAAAAGGTTTCAGAATAACTATAATTATAGCGATAATAGGCGTTATAGGGGCTATAGCTTTTTATCTGCTTTACAGCGGAAGTCTCGGTCTGACTTACAAGGACACAATAAGCGGTATGGGAAATATATTAAAAGATTTCGCACTTTACATAGCACTTGTAACCGCTTTCGGTTCGCTTACACTCATAACCGGTATGGGTGGCTTCAAATCGCTGACAACATTTATATTCATGGTCATGGGAATACTACAGATTTTCCCTGGTCTCGCCATGATTCCGCAACACAACGGAAATCTCGCACTTGCCGGAATATTATACGGCGTTTCGATAGGCTGTACTGTTGCGGTTATAGTAATGCTTTCTGCCAGTGAGGCTGTAGGACTTTATTTCAAACAGAAAAAATAGTTATATATTTTAATCAGAAATCTTATTTTTCAGGCGTATGATTTTTTCACATACGCCTTTTTTATGATTCAGTTGAAGTACCTTGTGACAAACTTTCTGAATTTTCCGGTATTTCTGAAATTAAGAATTTATAATTCATAATTATTAATTGTTAATTGTAACTTCGTTTCCGTCACTGACAGCGGTGATATTTCCGTCATAGCACGTTGCATAGCTTTTTATTCTGTATTTTTTTAAAATCTTTTCGGTATCGGAAGAAAATTCACTTTCCGAAGTACAGGAAACAGCATATTCCGGTCTCACACGGCTTATGAAAGTCTCCAGATTATCGAGTTTTCTTGCGTGATACGGTACTTTAAGAAGTGTACAGTTGCCGATATCCATTATTTCTTCAAGGCGTTGTTCCATAGCGTCGCCGGTGAAAAGAAAAGTCGTATCATGATATACAGCTTTCGTGACAAGTGAAAAATCATTGTCATCATCATCGCCGTAGAAATCTTTCTGCGGTGCATAGACGGTATATTCCACGCCGTCGAGAGTAAAGGAAATATCATCGTGCATGAGTACCGGAGTTATATTTTTTCCGGCGAGTGCCTTTTTGTATTTTTCCATTTCGCTACTTTCTTCGGTATAATCGGGTGCGAGTACGTTTTTCACTTCGATATTGTTTATGAGTTTCGCTGAGCCTCCCACATGGTCTTTATCGTAATGGGTTATTATCAGGTAATCAACGGATTCAATTTCATTTTCCGCCAGTAATTCAAGTATCTTTTTACCGTCACCTTTTTCACCGCAGTCAATTACAACCGTACTGTTTTCTGTTCTTAAAACCATACAGTCAGCCTTGCCGACGTCAAGGAAATCAACGGTGAAATCAGGATATATTTCTTTTTTTCCGCATGAAAACAATGAAATAACCGCAATTAAAATCAGAAACAGAAAAAATCTTTTCATTTTTGAAAAATTTCACCATCCTTTATATTATTAAATTTTTTTGTATAATCATATAAAAATAACGCCGGATTTTTTTTGCAAACCGGCATTTTTTACAAAATTTGCCATACCCTCTTGACATTTATGTTATAATGTATTATAATATTATAATGTATCGGTATGGAATGATACCCTATTATCTGTTATTATATCACACTGGTAAAGACTTGTCAATAGTTTTATGAAAAATTTTTCAGTTTGTCCGGTGAGATATAACCATATGTCAGCAAATGACCTGTCTGCTTCTGTCTTTCCGGAATTGCGGGCAGGTCTGAATATCCAAAAATAAGGAGGTTCCGCCTATGGTGAATGTTACACCTAAAAAGCTGGGAAAGAATGTCAGAATGAGTTTCGGTAAAATTACTGAACCTCTTGAAATGCCTAACCTCATAGAAGTGCAGAAAAACTCTTACAGGTGGTTCAGGGAAGAGGGTCTGCGTGAGGTCTTCCGTGATATGACCGCCATTACAGACTACAACGGAAATCTTGTTCTGAATTTTAGCAAATACAGGTTTGATACAGAACCTAAATACACCCTCGCAGAATGCAAATCAAGAGGTGCTACTTATCAGGTGGCTATGCGTGCTACTGCTACTCTTACAAACAAGGAGTCGGGAGCTACCTGTGAAAGCGAAATCTATATGGGCGATTTCCCGTTGATGACAGACAGCGGAACTTTTGTTATAAACGGTGCGGAGCGTGTTATTGTCTCACAGCTTGTACGTTCTCCTGGTGTTTACTACGCTTTCGAAAAAGACAAGACTGGTAAAGACCTTTTCAATACTACAGTCATTCCTAACCGTGGTGCATGGCTGGAATATGAAATGGACTCAAATGATGTCGTTTACGTCCGTATCGATAAAAACAGGAAAATTCCTATAACTACTTTCATAAGGGCGTTAGGTGTAGGCTCTGACGAGGAAATCTTTGAAATGTTCGGTGAAGATGACCGTCTGAAACAGACTATTCTTCAGAAAGACGGCACTAAAAACAATTCCGACGCTCTTATTGACGTCTATAAAAAACTCCGTCCGGGTGAACCGCCGACAGTTGAAAGTGCTTTAACTCACCTCAATAACCTCTTCTTCGACGCCAAAAGATACGATTTATGCCGTTTCGGACGTTACAAGTATAACAAGAAGTTAGGTATTGCCTCACGTCTTGCCGGACACACTCTCGCACAACCGGTTATCAATCCCATGACCGGCGAAATCATGGCAGACGCCGGTGAAACTATCCTCTATGATAAAGCCTGTGAAATCGAACAGGCTGGCGTTTACTATGCGTTCGTGAACGTTGAAGTAAAGGAATACTTCAAAAATGAACGTGACGAAACTGAAATACGTATGGTTGAAAAAGTCGCAAAGATTATCGGTAATGGTATGGTTGACATTAATGGCTATATAAATTTTGATGCCGAAAAATATGGTATCAATGAAAAAGTTTCGTTTAAAGTCCTTCGTGAAATACTTGAAATTTCCGCCGACAATGACGAGATAGAAGAAAACGTCAAGAAACGTGCCGACGAACTTGTACCGAAACATATTATTCTTGATGATATTTTCGCAACTATCAGTTATTTTCTTAATCTCTGTGAGGGCGTCGGAACTGTCGACGATATAGACCATCTCGGCAACAGACGTATACGTTCAGTAGGCGAACTTTTACAGAATCAGTTCAGAATCGGTTACGCACGTATGGAACGCAGTATCCGTGAAAGAATGAACATTCAGACACAGGACGTAAGTTCACTTACACCACAGTCACTTATAAATATAAGACCTATTTCTTCGGCAATGAAAGAATTTTTCTGTTCCTCACCGCTTTCGCAGTTCATGGACCAGAACAACCCTCTTTCCGAACTCACACATAAAAGACGTTTATCGGCTCTCGGTCCTGGTGGTCTTTCGAGAGACCGTGCCGGTTTTGAAGTCCGTGACGTTCACTACAGCCACTACGGAAGAATGTGTCCTATCGAAACGCCGGAAGGTCCTAACATTGGTCTTATTTCCTATCTCGCAACTTTCGCAAGAATAAATGAGTACGGTTTTATTGAAGCTCCGTACAGACGTGTCGACAAGACTACAGGTATCGTAACAAACGAAGTTATCTACATGACCGCTGACGTTGAAGACAATTACATTGTCGCACAGGCTAACGAACCTCTCACCGAAGACGGCAAACTTAAAAGACCTCGTGTAAATGCCCGTTACCGTGACCAGATTCTTGAATGCGAACGTGAAAAAGTAGATTTCATGGACGTTTCACCGAAAATGGTTGTATCGGTTGCAACTTCAATGATACCGTTCCTTGAAAACGACGATGCTAACCGTGCGTTAATGGGTTCAAACATGCAGAAACAGGCGGTACCGCTCCTCAGAACCGAAAGACCATTTGTAGGTACAGGTATGGAGTACAAAGCCGCTGTTGACTCCGGTGTATGCATAGTCGCCGAAAATGATGGTGAAATTTCCTACGTAGACGCCGACAGAATCCACATGATTGACTGTACAGGCATTGAACGCAAATACGAACTCACTAAATTCAAGCGTTCAAACCAAGGTACCTGTGTAAATCAGAAACCTATAGTTTCAATCGGTGAAAAAGTAAAGAAAGGTCAGGTACTCGCCGACGGTCCGGCTACTGCTGACGGTGAAATCTCACTCGGCAAGAACGCTCTTATCGGATTCATGACATGGGAAGGTTACAACTACGAAGACGCCGTACTTCTCAATGAAAGACTTGTCCGTGAAGATGTGTTCACATCTGTCCATATAGAAGAATATGAAATAGAATGTCGTGATACAAAGTTAGGACCGGAAGAAATTACACGTGATATTCCTAACGTAGGCGACGACGCACTCGCAAATCTCGACGAAAACGGTATTATCCGTATAGGTTCGGAAGTAAATTCCGGTGATATTCTCGTAGGTAAGGTAACGCCTAAGGGTGAAACTGAACTTACAGCAGAAGAACGCCTGCTCCGTGCTATATTCGGCGAAAAAGCCCGTGAAGTACGTGATAATTCACTTAAAGTACCGCATGGTGCTTCCGGTGTTATAGTAGATGTAAAAGTGTTCACACGTGACAACTGCGACGAACTCAGTGCCGGTGTAAATATGCGTGTAATATGCTATATCGCACAGAAACGTAAAATAACAGTCGGCGACAAAATGGCAGGAAGACACGGTAACAAGGGTGTTGTTTCGAGAATACTTCCCGAAGAAGATATGCCTTTCCTCCCCGACGGTACACCGCTTGACATTGTTCTTAATCCGCTGGGCGTTCCGTCACGTATGAATATCGGTCAGGTGCTTGAAGTACATCTCGGTATGGCTTGTAAGGCTCTTGGCTGGCACATTATGACCCCTGTTTTCGACGGTGCTCACGAAGACGACATCAGAAAATGTTTCAAAAAAGCCGCTGAATATAACTCCGAACACGTTGACGATAATTTTGAACTGAAATCTATGGATAAAGTTATCAATCCGAAAGCACTCGAATTTACCGAAGACTGTAAATTTACTCTTTACGACGGCAGAACCGGTGAAAAATTCGATAACCGTGTAACAGTCGGATATATGTACTATCTTAAACTTCACCACCTTGTTGATGATAAAATCCATGCACGTTCAGTAGGTCCTTATGCACTCGTAACTCAACAGCCACTCGGTGGTAAGGCACAGTTCGGCGGACAGCGTTTCGGTGAAATGGAAGTATGGGCTTTAGAGGCTTATGGTGCAGCTTATACACTTCAGGAAATTCTTACAGTCAAATCAGACGATACATTAGGACGTGTCAACACATACGAAGCTATCGTTAAAGGTCAGAACGTCCCCACCCCTGGTATTCCGGAATCTTTCAAGGTTCTTATCAAGGAAATGCAGTCGCTCTGTCTTGATGTCAAAGTGCTTGACATCAATCAGGAAGAAATTGACCTCAAACAGAATTTTGACGACGATGACCCGATACCATCACATGATAGTACTTCTTTCGCTGACGAAAAAACGGAAGACAATACTGAATATTCCGACGATGATATAAGAGACGAAGGCTTTACTTTTGAAGACGATGAAAGCAGTGAATCCGAAGACTCAGAAGACTATAACGAAGACGAATTTTCTTTTGATGATGATGAACTCGTTATAGACGACGACAGCGAACTTTTTGACAGTTTTGACCTTGACGACCCCTCCAGTGAGGACTAATATTTCATACGTATCATGATACCGTATACAGAATCGTCACAACTGACGGTTCTGTATTTCGGATTACCTTTATTTTGCAGGAGGTAGCAGTTTGGAATTTAATACTTTTGAATCAATAAAAATCGGTCTTGCTTCACCTGAACAAATCAGAAGCTGGTCTTATGGCATTGTTGAAAGACCCGAAACCATTAACTACAGAACTCAGAAACCTGAAAGAGACGGTCTTTTCTGTGAAAGAATTTTCGGACCTACTAAAGACTGGGAATGTCACTGCGGAAAATTCAAGAAAATACGCTTTAAAGGCAAAATATGTGACCGCTGTCGTGTTGAAGTAACAAGGGCAAGAGTACGTCGTGAAAGAATGGGTCATATTGAACTTGCCGCCCCCGTTTCACATATCTGGTATTTCAAGGGTACGCCTTCAAGAATCGGACAGGTACTTGAAGTCTCACAGAAACGCCTTGAAGAAGTCCTTTATTTCACAAAATATATTGTTACTGAACCTGGTAATACAGAACTCGTCAAAAAACAGATGCTCTCCGAAAAAGAGTATCTTTCATATCTCGAAAAATACGGCGACGACTTCAAAGCTGAAATGGGTGCGGAAGCTGTTAAAAAACTTCTCCACGAATATGACCCCGAAAGATATGACGCACATAAAACACGTCTCGTTGATATGGGCAAAATCTATATAGGTACTAAAAAAGTACACTGTACCAACAAGCCTGCTGAATGTACCTGTGATGAGTGTATGAAATTCGCAAGCCTTATTGACGTTGAATGGAAAAATAATATTGAACTCGTTGCAGATGACCTCAAAGCCGAATTAATCGGTCTGCCGTCCGGACAGAAAAAAGTAAAGCTCCTGAAAAGATTGCAGATTATTGAATCATTCAGACTTTCCGGCAACAAGCCTGAATGGATGATACTTGACGCTGTGCCGGTTATACCGCCTGACCTCAGACCTATGATTATGCTTGACGGCGGACGTTATGCAACTTCTGACCTCAATGACCTCTACAGACGTGTTATCAACAGAAATAACCGTCTTAAAAGAATGCTCGAACTCGACGCACCGGACATTATCGTAAGAAACGAGAAGAGAATGTTACAGGAAGCCGTTGACGCTCTCATAGACAACGGCAGACACGGCAGACCAGTTACCGGACCTAATAACCGTGCATTGAAATCGCTTTCCGATATGCTTAAAGGTAAACAGGGACGTTTCAGACAGAATCTTCTCGGAAAACGTGTTGACTATTCCGGACGTTCCGTTATTGTTGTAGGTCCTGAGCTGAAAATGTATCAGTGCGGACTTCCTAAGGAAATGGCTCTTGAACTTTTCAAGCCGTTTGTACTGAAAAGACTTGTCGACAAAAAGGCAATCGCAAACATAAAGAGTGCAAGAAAACTCATAGACCGTGCCGACAATAAGGTATGGGACGCTCTCGAAGATGTCATAAAAGACCACCCTGTAATGCTGAACAGAGCCCCCACACTTCACAGACTTGGTATTCAGGCATTTGAACCGATTCTTGTTGAGGGACGTGCAATAAAACTTCACCCGCTTGTATGTTCGGCATTTAACGCTGACTTCGACGGTGACCAGATGGCTGTACATTTACCGCTGTCAGCAGAGGCACAGGCAGAAGCAAGATTCCTTATGCTTGCCGCAAATAACCTCCTGAAGCCCTCCGACGGTAAACCGGTAGCAGTACCGTCACAGGATATGGTACTTGGTTCTTACTATCTTACTATGGCAAAACCAGGCGAACCAGGTGAGGGAAAAGTTTTCCGTGATGTCAATGAAGCACTCATGGCATATCAGGAACACGACGTTTCACTTCATGCGAATATCAAGGTAAAAATCACTAAAGACATAGGCGACAAGAAAGTATCAAAAATTATTGACGCTACTGTAGGAAGACTTATTTTCAACGAAAATATCCCACAGAATCTCGGCTACGTCGACAGAACCAATTCAGACAAGCAGTTTGACCTTGAAATAGCATTCCTTGTAGGTAAAAAACAGTTATCTAACATCATAGAACGCTGTATAAAGATTCATGGTACTACTACTACTTCCGAAGTCCTCGACAGAATAAAGGCTCTCGGTTACAAGTACTCCACAAGGGCAGCCCTGACAGTTGCGGTATGTGACGCTTCTATCCCACCGGAAAAGAAACAGATTCTCGCAAATGCCGACGCAGAAGTAGAACAGATTACAAATGAATACGAATTCGGTTATATTTCCGCACAGGAAAAAACCAAGAAAATAATTTCCCTCTGGACGAACACTACCGACGAAGTAACAAAGAAACTCAAGGAAAATTTTGACCCATACAACCCTATCTGGATGATGGCTGACTCCGGTGCAAGAGGTTCTATTTCACAGATTAGACAGCTTGCCGGTATGCGTGGACTTATCGCAAATACTTCCGGTACGGTTATTGAAATTCCAATCCGTGCTAACTACCGTGAAGGTCTTAACATTCTTGAATACTTCATAGCCTCACGAGGTGCAAGAAAAGGTCTTGCCGATACAGCTTTACGTACCGCCGATTCAGGTTACCTTACACGTCGTCTTGTTGACGTTTCACAGGACGTTATCATACGTGAGGAAGACTGCGGTACTACTGAGGGTATTGAAGTTTACGAAATCAAGAACGGTAATGAAATAGTTGAACCGTTTATTGAAAGACTTGTCGGAAGATACCTTTCCGAAGACCTCAAGGACGAATCCGGCGAACTCATTATATCACGCAATAAACTTATCACAGATGCAGATGCAAAGAAGATTATCGACGCCGGTATTGAAAAAATCAAAATACGTTCGGTACTCCAGTGTAAAGCCCGTACAGGTGTATGTGCAAAATGTTACGGTGCAAACCTCGCAAATAATAATGTTGTTGCGGTTGGTGAGGCTGTCGGAGTAATCGCCGCACAGTCAATCGGTGAACCAGGTACACAGCTTACTATGCGTACTTTCCATACAGGTGGTGTTGCCTCCGCCGACGCCGAAGACATTACACAAGGTCTTCCACGTGTTGAGGAACTCTTTGAAAGCAGACGTCCGAAAGGTGCGGCTATTCTTTCGAGAATTTCCGGTACTATCCACATTGAAGAAGTTAAAACAACTCAGAATATCATAGTAACAAACGAGGAAACAGGCGAATCTGAAAATTATATGATACCATATAATCTTAAAATCAGAGTTTCTGAGGGCGAAGTTATCGAAAAGGGCAAACGTCTTACTGAAGGTAACGTTTATCCGGCTGACATTCTTAATATACTTGGTACACTTGATGTACAGAACTATATCATAAACGAAGTACAGAAAGTTTATCGTCTGCAAGGTGTTGACATCAACGACAAACACATTGAAGTAATAGTCCGTCAGATGCTCCGCAAAATCAAAGTCGAAGAAACCGGTAGTAGTTACTTACTCCCTGGTACGCTCGTCGACAAAAAAGAAATTGACATCATCAACAGTGAAATACAGGCTCGCATTGACAATGGTGAAATTGGTTTACAGCTCGTACAGACAAGTCCGGTATTACAAGGTATTACAAAAGCGTCGTCAAATTCAGACAGCTTTATGTCGGCCGCGTCATTCCAGGAGACCACAAAGGCACTCACTGACGCAGCTATAAGAGGCAAGAGCGACAGACTTCTCGGACTTAAAGAAAACGTTATTATCGGTAAACTTATTCCTGCCGGTACTGGTATGGACTGTTACGGACACGTCAAAGTCGTTAAGAACGAATCATACGTTGAACACAATACACAACCCATTGCCCCTATAGTATAAAAAATTACCCCTCCGCTTTAAAACGGAGGGGATTTTTTTGCGTTTCGAGTGTTAATTTATTTACATACAAGTGTAAATTTCGTATTTTTTGGATGATATAAAGAATAAACCGCATAATCTCCGACTATATGACATTTTTGTGTTTTCTGAAATGTTTTCTTGTCATAATCGCTGTAATAACTATACGCAATATAAAAATCTTTGTCTTTTTTGTCTTCGGGAATCGGACACCATACCAGAACTTCAAAAGCATTTTCATTAATACCGTATGACTTTGAAACTATTTCATATTCATTGCCTGTCCAGTCTATTTCGGATTCAGGAATTTCATAAAAACCTTTTTCAAATTCACCGTCTACTTTTTCGTATGGTACATAGTACAATAAATCACCATAACTTTTCAGGTCATATTCCCTGCATTCGTTGTCACGTTTCGGGAAGTCTATTACACGATAATTTGTAATAAAAGGTGCATAATCGTTAATATTATAATA
>JAAVHK010000076.1 GCA_014799765.1 Ruminococcus sp. | reverse complement strand
GCAAAACGTGTACCGTTTGTGTGGTCAAAAGTTGATACAGCTTTGATAAGTCCGATAGTTCCTATTGAAATAAGTTCGTCCTGCTCCGGAACTGTCATGGCGTATTTTTTTACTATATGGGCGACAAGTCTGAGATTGTGTTCTATTAACTTGTTCCGTGCAGACTTGTCACCGGCTGACATCTTTATGAAACATTCCTCCTCTTCTTTTCTGGATAACGGCTTAGGAAATGCATTATTGCCTTCAATATGCAGGGCAAAAAAGAAAAGATTCCGTATAATTTCTATGAACATATATATCACCTCCGTATATATACTATGTCAGACAGCTTGAACAATAGTTCTTTTTTAAAAAATTTCTTCTTGCAAAAATTTCTGAAATGTGTTATTATAGTAGGGTACTTTTTCAGAAAAGAAAGGATAGATTTTTATGGCTGATAGAAAAACTTATGGCAACGATAGTATAACAATGTTGAAAGGTGCGGACAAGGTAAGAAAAAGACCGGCAGTAATATTCGGTTCGGACGGTCTCGACGGTTGCGAACACTCTGTATTTGAGGTTATCTCAAACTCCATAGACGAAGCAAGAGAGGGTTACGGAAAGAAAATAATCGTCACACACTACAGAAATCACGATATTGAAGTTGAAGATTTCGGACGTGGTTGCCCCGTGGACTTCAATAATAATGAAAAGCGTTATAACTGGGAACTCGTTTACTGTGAACTCTATGCAGGCGGAAAATATGACGATTCAGCAGAATCCTATGAATTTTCATTAGGTCTTAACGGTCTCGGACTTTGTGCCACACAATTTTCCTCGGAGTTCATGGACGTTGAAGTTATCCGTGATGGTTTTAAATATAATCTTCACTTTGAAAAGGGCGAGAATATCGGCGGACTTCGTAAAGAACAGTGCAGTAAAAAGCCTACTGGTACTAAAACACGCTGGAGACCTGATTTGGAAGTTTTCACCGATATAGCTGTTTCAGACAATTATTTCTGTGATATTCTCAGGAGACAGGCGGTAGTAAATCCGGATATATTGTTTGTATTCCGTTCTGAAAACGAAACCGGTGATTTCACAGAACAGGAATTTATATACAAAAACGGCATAACAGATTACGTTTCCGAGATAACCGGCGATAAGGCAATGACTTCGCTTCAGCACTGGTCAGCGGAAAAACGTGGACGTGACCGTGACGACAAACCTGAATACAAAGTAAAACTTGATGTTGCAGTAACATTTTCCAATAAGATAAAGCTGACTGAATATTATCATAATTCAAGTTTCTTAGAACATGGTGGTTCACCGGAAGATGCCGTCAAACGTGCCTTTGTGTCCCAGATAGACAGTTTCATAAAACAGAATAACGGTTATCAGAAGAACGAAAGTAAAATAACATATACCGACATTGAAGAATGTCTTATACTTGTTTCCTCGTCTTTTTCCACGCAGACTTCATACGAAAATCAGACAAAAAAAGCAATCACGAATAAATTCATACGTGAGGCGATGACTGATTTCTTGAAACATCAGCTTGAAATATATTTCATAGAAAACCCCGACGAAGCACAGAAAATTTCCGAACAGGTTCTCATAAACAAGCGGAGCAGGGAAAATGCAGAAAAAGTCCGTCTGAACGTGAAAAAGAAACTCACCGGAAGTATAGACCTGTCTAACATGGTTGATAAATTCGTTGACTGCCGTACTAAAGACGTTACAAGACGTGAAATATATATAGTTGAGGGAGATTCCGCATTAGGTTCTGTCAAACTCGCCCGTGATGCTGAATTTCAGGCGATAATTCCTGTGAGGGGAAAAATTCTGAACTGTCTTAAAGCGGAGTATACAAAGATATTCAAGAGCGAAATTATTACGGATTTAATAAAAGTACTCGGTTGTGGTGTGGAAGTCAGTACGAAAGCCAATAAGGATTTATCCAACTTCAATCTCGATAATTTCCGGTGGAGTAAGATTGTTATCTGTACAGATGCCGACGTTGACGGTTTCCAGATACGGACACTTATTCTTACCATGCTTTACAGACTTACTCCTACCCTCATAGAAAAAGGTTACGTATATATAGCGGAATCGCCGTTGTTTGAGATTAACACCAAGGACAAGACTTACTTCGCCTACACCGAGCAGGAAAAACAACGTATCCTGAAGATGATAGGCAACAGGAAGTATACTATACAGCGTTCAAAGGGCTTAGGCGAAAACGAACCGGATATGATGTCGCTGACTACCATGAACCCCGATACAAGACGTTTAATAAAAGTTACCGCTGACGACATAACGGAATCTGCGGAAGTATTTGAAATGCTTTTAGGTGACGACTTACAAGGCAGAAAACAATATATTTCCGAATACGGTGCGGATTACCTCGAACTTGCAGACATATCATGATTAATTAATAATTAACAATTAATAATTTTAAAAAAAGGAGTTGATTTTATAATGGGAATAATTTTATTTACGGTTGGTGTAATGATAGTGGTTTCGTGTATAAAAAAAGCGAATACGATACAATCTGAAAAAATTCCACACATCGGGCTTGTAATGACAGGTATAAATTTCCTGATAGCTTTCATTGTCTCCATATCCATGATGACCGAGATAATACAAGGGCTTACAATGTTTCTGATTTTTGGTATACCGTTCATATGGTTACCGCTGATGCTTACCGGATTCAATATAATAAACCTGCTACAAAACAGATACACTTCAGTTAATACTGACTTAGCAACCATATTTATAGGCGGAATTTATCATTGTATGCTATGGTATATGGTCGGGCATAGTGTCGCAGGAAGTGCTATGACAGGTAAAGACTATACGGAAGCCGTATATATCGGACAGTATCACGCCGTTATGCACAGTGAGTACAGTATTATAATACAGTGCGTAATGATTATCGGCTTTATAAGTATGGTACTGCTTTGTGTACGGAAACCCGAAAAAACACCGCCTTTACAGTCCGCACTGTGTATAGCATTTACGTCGATAATGCTGTTGCTTATGGGTCTGATATACATTCAGACGATATGTAAATTTGAGATAGGTTTTATAATGTTCTACCTGTACTATTTCAATCTGATAATAATTTCCGCAAGGCGTATACACTATCACATAACGGAGCAGGTCAGACTTGCAAACGAACGTGAAACAGTATTCCGTACTAAAATCGGTGAGAAGTTACATAAAATGATGTCGACGGTATCGGATATGACGAAATTCAGCTTTATGCTTATACTTCCGATTGCTATAATATGCGAGATACTCTACATAATTTTCGGACAGGGTGCGGACGGTTTTATAAAAGCGTTCACGATGACTGCCGACTGGACTTTTTCCATACAGACACCTCCGCCACCTATGGAGTATCAGGGACATTATCTGTGTACGGTTGCCTGCTCCGGACATAAGAAAGTAGTAAAGCCGATACGTTACGGAATACGTCTGAATAAAAAGATAGTAGTCAACAGGCAGTTACTTATAGCGAATGCCTTTGAAGACCTCATAAAAGAACGTTTGTGCAAGACCCACCGTATTATAAGACACTTATATGATAAATACGGTTATCCGGTATCGAAACACATTACTACTCCCACCAGAGCAGACATAATATACATAATAATGAAGCCTCTTGAATGGCTGTTTTTAGCAGTTTTATATATGTTCGATATACAACCCGAAAACAGAATAGCCATACAGTATTCCGGATATAAAGTAAAAATATAAAATTTAATGTTTCTGTAATATGCGTTTTTTTGTGCATAATGTATAAACGAGGTTGTTTCCGGACGGTAGGGCTACTGATATTTTTGCACAAAAATGACCGGTTTTTAAAAAAAATCAGTAAAAAACGGTAAAATTTAACACTCGGAACACAAAAAATGACATTAAAAAACGTCCGGAGCAGGTAAAAAAGACATATTTTGTATATTATGTACAAATGATGTTGTTTCCGGACGGTAGGGTGACTATGAATTATGCACAATAAATATTTTTACAAAAGCACGTGAAATCAGGAAAGGAGAATAAATATGTCAAGAAAAAAACAGATACATGAAAAGAAAGTCATCAGACATAACGCATACATAGAGGGGTCAGGAAGTATAGTCGACGAAAAAATTACAGATACCCTCAAAAAAAACTATATGCCTTATGCAATGAGTGTTATTATTTCAAGAGCGTTACCGGAAATAGACGGCTTTAAACCGTCGCACCGGAAACTGTTATATATGATGTACAAAAGAGGTTTACTGAATCCGGATAAAGAGCGTTCAAAATCTGCGAATGTAGTCGGCGAAACTATGAAACTTAATCCGCACGGTGACCAGGCTATTTATGAAACACTCGTCCGTATGACACGGGGCAATGAAGCACTTCTGCACCCATATATAGATTCTAAAGGTAACTTCGGTAAAGCGTATTCAAGTAAGATGCACTTCGCCGCACCACGTTATACGGAAGTTAAACTTGAAAAAATCTGCAACGAACTTTTCAGAGACATCGACAAGGAAACTGTCGACTTCGTACCTAATTACGACAATACCATGACAGAACCTGTTTTACTTCCGGCTACGTTCCCGACTGTACTGGTAAATTCCAATACAGGTATAGCGGTATCAATGGCAAGTAATGTATGTCCTTTCAATCTCGCCGAAGTCTGTGAAACTACCATAGCATTAATGAAGAATCCGGAACACGATATTATTACTACTCTTAAAGCTCCGGATTTTCCGAGTGGTGCAATCATACTCTATGAAGAAAATGAACTCCGTAAGATATACGATACCGGCAGAGGCAGTATAAAAGTACGCTGTCAGTACAGGTATGATAAGTCATCTAACTGTATCGAGATAACGCAGATACCGTACACTACTACCATTGAAGCAATCATAGACAAGATAGTTGATTTGGTGAAATCCGGTAAAATACGTGAAATTTCATATATCCGTGACGAAACTGACATAGACGGTCTGAAGATAGCAATAGACCTCAAACGAGGTACTGACCCCGAAAAACTTATGCAGAAACTCTACAGGCTTACACCGTTACAGGATAACTATTCATGTAACTTCAATATACTTATCGACGGTACACCCGAAGTTATGGGAGTAAAGGAAATTCTTAATGAATGGGTATCATTCCGTGAAAAGTGTATATACAGAAGAACTTCATACGATTTGAAAAACAAAAAGGAAAAACTTCACTTGCTGGAAGCACTTTCAGAAATTCTTAATAATCTTGATAATACTATAAAAATTATCCGTGAAACCAGTAATGAAAATGATGTAGTATCAAACTTAATGAACGAATTTATCATAGACAAGGTACAGGCAGAATACGTATCGGAACTGAAGTTACGTAACATTAACAGACAGTATATTTCCAGACGCATTCAGGAAGTAGACAGTCTTAAAAAAGAAATTTCCGAAATGGAAGAAATCCTTAAAGACAACAACAAAATCCGTAAGATAATAATAAATGAGTTAAAGGAAGTCATAAAGAATTACTCACAGCCGAGGAAATCATTAATTTCAGACTATACGGAGCAGGACGTTGAAATAACAGACGATACCCCCGACTATCCTGTAAATATATTCGTATCTGCAAGCGGATATTTCAAGAAAATAACTCCGCAGTCGCTGAGAATGAGTAGCGAACACAAACTCAAGGACGGCGATTATATAATACAGAATTTTGAGGTCACAAATAAAACTGAACTCATTTTCTTTACCGACAGACAACAGGTGTATAAGTCAAGAGCAAGTGCATTTGACGATACCAAAGCCAGCGTTATGGGCGATTATATACCGGCTAAACTTTCGTTCAGTGAGGACGAAACACTTAAAACACTTATTCCGACTACCGATTACAGCGGATATATAATATTCTTCTTCGAAAACGGCAAGGCTACTAAAGTACCACTCAATGCATACAAGACCAAAACAAACCGTAAAAAACTTACTAAAGCGTATTCGGATAAATCGCCATTGATTGAAATTTTATTTATTCCTGAAGACTGCGATATACTCGTAAGAAGTTCCGGCGGATATACTATACTTTTCAATACTTCAGAAATCTTACCGAAAACAACAAGGGATTCACAGGGCGTACAGATAATGACCCTGAAAAGAAATAATGTACTTGCTTCTGCCGAAAGAGTAACCAGCAATGAGTTTGAAAAATACAGGGTCAGAAGTATACCATCAGCCGGAAAACAGGCTAAGGAACTCGGCGACGTAAATCAGCTGAAACTTTAAATTAATGCATAATTCATAATTATTTACTTGACATCCTCCTGAAAATATGTTATTATATGTGTATAAAATTTATTTCAAAGGAGGAATTTTTCTATGAAACACACCCAACAAAAGCAAAGAACAGCATTTCTTGCTTTTGTACTGTTCGTCGCATGGCTGATACCTCTTTATAACGTACAGCCTATGAGAACGTCAGCAGTTTCTACTGATTATCCGGTACAGCTGATGAACATATCGGCAAAGGATAATAAAACCGTACTGACGGAAAACGGTACGGCGGACAGTTCCACACTGTCACTGAAGGCTCTCGGCGGTGACTTGTCATCATCATGGCGTCTTGACAGAGTAAATTCCGATTCCAAAGGCACATTTTTCAAGATATGCAGTGCGGAATCGGGAAGACTTCTCACACCATACGGATATACGGTAAAAGCCGGAACATCGGTAATAATGTACGGTAGCGAATCCCACCAGACGCAACACTGGTATGTTATACCGGTCAGTCAGGACAAACACGGAAACAATCTTTATTACAAGATAGTGAATTATTCCGACACCTCCCTTGCACTCACACAAGGCAGTAACGGTATGACCCTTGAAACATATAAAGGTACAGATAATCAGTTATGGTTACTTAATGCCGACGGTTTACAGGGATTCGCCGGTTACTGCGACAACGACAACAGCGGAAACATAAAAGCCGGTGACATAGGCGGACTTTTCGGCGAGATAGTCGAGGCTACAACTTTCGACGAACTCAAGAAATATGCTGAATCCGATACACCATATACGATAGTAGTCACAAAGAATATCAAGGTTACAGAACTTGATTTAAATAATGACAGGTATATGTGCAGAGCAGGCAGAATATACGTCCGTAACAACAAGACTATCATAGG
>JAAVHK010000075.1 GCA_014799765.1 Ruminococcus sp. | reverse complement strand
TTTTGCCATAGTCTCGCCACCAGCCTGTATGCGTGGTTTAGTGAGTTCAATATACCAGTCGCAGAAAACATCCCATATGAAGTCATAGAGTTTCTGAGATGCTACACCTAATTCAAATTTATCAAGATTTTCATTTACTTCTTTTGCAAGATTGTTGAATTTATTGACAAGCCATTTGTCTTCCGTTTCGAGTTCGTCCGGAAGTCCGGTAAATTCAAAATCTTCAGGAAGATTCATCATGATAAAACGTGAGGCGTTCCAAAGTTTATTAGCGAAGTTTCGGGCGGATTTTACTTTTTCGTCGATATAACGCATATCATTTCCGGGGGAATTTCCGGTAGCAAGCATAAAGCGGAGAGCGTCTGCACCGTATTCGTTTATGACTTCCAACGGGTCAATGCCGTTGCCGAGTGATTTTGACATTTTACGTCCCTGAGAATCCCTTACAAGTCCGTGTATCAGTACAGTATCAAACGGAACTTTTCCCATATTTTCAAGACCGCTGAACATCATTCTGATAACCCAGAAGAATATTATATCATAACCGGTTACGAGGGTGTTCGTCGGATAGAAGTATTCTAAATCTTCCGTTTTTTCAGGGAATCCGAGTGTTGAGAATGGCCATAATGCTGAACTGAACCATGTGTCGAGTGTATCAGGGTCTTGACGCATTGGCTTGTTACACTTCGGACAGTTACAGGAATCCTCTTTTGTGACTACCATTTCACCACACTCATCGCAATAGAACGCCGGTATCTGATGTCCCCACCATATCTGACGTGATATACACCAGTCACGGATATTTTCAAGCCAGTGGAAATATATTTTATCAAATCTTTCCGGTACAAATTTTGTATCGCCGTTCTTTACAGCGTCGATAGCCGGTTGTGCAAGAGGTTTCATTTTTACAAACCATTGTGTAGAAACTTTCGGTTCTACGGTAGTACCGCAACGGTAACAAGTTCCGACATTATGGCTGTAATCTTCTATTTCAACCAATGCCCCCTCTTTTTCGAGGTCTGCAACGATAGCCTTTCTTGCTTCGTATCTGTCCATACCTGCATATGCCGGATAATCTGCTGTAATTGTAGCGTCGTCGTTCATTACGTTTATGACCGGTAAATTATGTCTTAAACCTACTTCAAAGTCATTCGGGTCATGAGCAGGTGTTATTTTTACTACTCCTGTTCCGAAATCCATTTCAACGTAATCATCTGCAACTATCGGTATTTCCCTGTGAACGATAGGCAGAATTACAGTTTTTCCTACAAGATTTTTATATCTTTCGTCTTTAGGATTTACTGCAACTGCGGTATCACCTAAAAGAGTTTCCGGACGTGTTGTAGCTAATTCAAGATAGTCTTCTGTACCTTTTATTTTATACCTTAAATGCCAGAAATGTCCAGCCTGTTCCTCGAAAGTTACTTCCGCATCTGAAAGCGATGTCATACACTTCGGACACCAGTTAATAATCCTCTCACCACGGTATATCAGACCTTTATTATAATATTTTACGAAAACTTCCTTTACGGCTTTTGAACAGCCCTCGTCCATTGTAAAGCGTTCTCTTGACCAGTCACAAGAAGAACCGAGTTTCTTTAACTGTTCCACGATACGTCCGCCGTATTGTTCTTTCCATTTCCAAGCACGTTCCATGAAGCCATCTCGTCCGAGGTCTTCTTTTGTAACGCCCTCTTTACGCATAGCCTCAACAATTTTTGCTTCCGTAGCTATTGCAGCGTGGTCAGTACCTGGTAACCATAATGCCGAATATCCCGACATTCTCTTCCAGCGGATAAGTATATCCTGTAAAGTTTCGTCGAGGGCGTGACCCATATGCAACTGACCTGTTATATTTGGTGGTGGGATTACTATTGTATACGGTATTTTTTTCGGGTCGACTTCCGCACGGAAACAACCCTTTTCGTACCATGCCTTGTAGATTCTGTCTTCAAAATCTTTCGGACTGTACGCTTTTGCAAGTTCTTTTGACATTTCTTTTTTACTCCTTTTTGAAATATTTCCGGTAATAACAGAAAAATCCCCGAACCTCTTACGGTTCAGGGCGAATAATTTCTATCCGTGTTACCACCTGATTTTCAGGAAAAAATTTTTCCTGCACTCTGTCTCCCTGTAACGTGGGAAAATTACGCCGACGCTTACTGAATAGAAAATCCGTTCACCGCCGGAGCTCAGGAACTACTTCAATATAATACTTCATACTGTTTCGCACCTTACAACAGTTCTCTGCACAAATCCGTATCATATCTACTTGTTTCCGTCGTTGCTTTTGGAATATAAGTAAATGATAACATATCCGGCGGAATTTGTCAACAGGTCAGGTGAATTTTTTTGAATTTTCTTTTTTTATCCTGATAAATGCAATAATACTTACTGTAATATATCCGGCTATGGCAATGGCAGAAGATTCTATACCGAAGTCACCACCGGTTATAAGTCTGTTGTCGGATTTGAGGACAAAATTAAAAAGTGCTGAATTATCATTTTCAAAACCTATATACATAGTACCTATATGCATAAGTCCCAATGTTGACATATTCCATACAGCGTGAACCAAAGCATTATTCCAGAAATTATTATTATTCAGCATTACAAGTGAAAACATTATTCCGACAGCAGTTCCGGCGATAATAAGTTGTATGGCACTTATAAAATCAAGTTTTCCGTTTGCAAGGTGAGCAAGTCCGAAAAGTACCGACGGTATTATGACAGCCGGTTTTATACTGTAATTTTTTCTGATAATACCCATTATCAGTCCACGGAATATCATTTCTTCAACTATTCCACCGGCTATACTGTAAAGACATATACCGGTTATGACAGTATTCAGTTCTGACATAATATCACATTCAAGGATATGCCATTCACCGCCTGTAAGTATAAGTAAAATATCTACTATAAGCGGAAGTCCTACAGCTATAATGCACCATACAGGATTAAGACTGAATTTTACTATTCCTAAGTCTGATAGTTCTGTTTCAAGGAATTTTTTACAGAAAAATTTAAGTCCATAGTATGTAAGTATGGGATAAAGAATAGCAGAAATTATTCCGCCGATAAATTCAGGTATAACAAGTGCGGAAAGCTGACCTGCTCCCACTCCGATAAGTTGTGCGATTACAAGAATAATAAATCCCATAAAACATACGGCAAGAGTTTTCAGAAATTTTTTCATTTACTCACCCCCTTTTTTTAATTCATAATTATGAATTGTTATTTTTGTGTGGATTTCAATAAAAATATTATATCATTTCGTGAAAAAAATGTCAATTAGTTTTTTAAACTTTCATATCTGAAAAACTTTAAAAAAACAGCGTTGACATGGTGGTAAAATTGTGATAAAATAAGAAATGGCATAATTGAATTAACAGGGGTCTTGACAGATATGTTATAATAATAATTATCGGGAATACACAGCTATCAGAAATAACAGCATGGCTTTTTCTGCATAATCAGACTTCCCCCCGTACCAATAAATAATTTTGTAGGAGACTTTTTATGAATAATGATTCTTTTTTCAAGCAAAAAAAAGCTGCACTTAAAAAGTATTTCAGCCATCTGAATCCGATGCAGCAGGAGGCAGTATTTGCCGTCAAGGGTGCTGTGCTTGTCCTTGCAGGTGCAGGTAGCGGTAAGACGACTGTTATTGTCAACCGTATCGCTAATATGATTAAATTCGGAAATGCCTTTCATGACGAATCGGGTACAGCACGTCCGAATGATATTGAATTTCTTAAGGACTATGCTGACGGTGAGTACGATGATGACCCCGACGCTATCCTTGATGTACAGGATATAATAGCAGTTGATACCGTAAAGCCATGGAATATCCTTGCTATTACGTTTACAAACAAATCCGCCGACGAACTCAAAACCCGACTTGTCGATATGCTCGGCAATGACGGTGCTAAAATAAACGCCTCGACTTTCCATTCAGCTTGTGTCAGGATTCTCAGAGCGGAAATAGAATCACTCGGTTACGGAAAAGATTTCACCATATACGATTCCGACGACAGCAAGAGACTTATTAATTCTATTCTCCGTGAAGAACTTGACCTTTCCGAAAAAATGTTTTCGGCAAACAGCGTACAAAGTGAAATAAGTTCAGCTAAAAACAGAATGATTTCTCCGGAACGTATGCTTGTTGTTGCCGGTCAGAATTACAGGAAGAAAATAATTTCACGTGTTTACAGTACGTATCAGGAAAGACTTAAACAGGCTAATGCCGTGGATTTTGATGATTTACTTACTCTTACCGTCGAAATATTTGAAAAATTTCCGGATATTCTTAAAAAATATCAGGAAAGGTTTAAATATATCCTTGTCGACGAATATCAGGACACAAACCACGTACAATTCCAGCTTGTATCACTGCTTGCCGGTACTGAACAGAATATATGCGTAGTCGGCGATGATGACCAGAGTATTTACAGCTTCCGTGGTGCAGATATCAGTAATATACTTGATTTTGAAAAAAATTTCCGTAATGTTGTAACAGTACGTCTTGAACAGAATTACAGGTCTACACAGAATATTCTTGATTCCGCAAATGCCGTAATATCCAACAATACAAACCGTAAGTCTAAAACTTTATGGACTTCCGGCGAAAAAGGTTCTAAAGTGTACTGGTATAAATCTTTCGACGAAAACGACGAGGCTAAATTTATTGTAAATACTGTCAGGAAAAATTATTCAAGTACCGGAAAATATTCTGAAAATGCCGTACTCTACAGAATGAATGCACAGTCAAACGCCATTGAAAAGGCTTTTATACAGGAAAATATACCCTATAAAATTTACGGTGGTATACGTTTCTATGACCACAAGGAAATAAAAGACATTATAGCTTATCTTGCTTTCATAAACAATCCGTTTGATATGCTCCGTTTCAAGCGTATCATAAACGAACCTAAACGCAGTATCGGTGACGCTACCATAGCACTTATCGAGGATATTAGCCGTGACCTTAATATATCGCCGTTCGGTGTCATGAAAAAGTCCGAAGAATATACACCCCTTGCAAAAAAAGTATCTGTATTGAAAAACGTCGCCGGAATGTTTGAGGAGCTTATAGAAAAATCATATGAAATGCCCCTTGATGAATTCTATGATTTCATGCTTGATAAAACCGGCTACCTTGAATATGTCAGTACGCTTGAAAAGGCTGAAACACGTATTGAATATATACAGGAAATGCGGTCTACAATCGTTACATACATGAACGGCTCACCGTGTCCGACACTCAGCGGATTCCTTGAAGATATTGTACTCTATACACAGGCTGACCGTGATAAAAATACAGATGATAAAGTAACTCTTATGACCGTACATTCTGCAAAAGGTCTTGAATTTGAGAATGTTTTTGTAGTCGGAATGGAAGAAGGTATTTTTCCTGTTTCACAGTCTTCAGGAGACGAAAAAGACCTTGAAGAAGAACGTCGTCTGGCATACGTCGCCATAACACGTGCAAAGAAACGTCTTTATCTTACGAGTGCTTCACAGAGAATGCTTTTCGGACAGACACAGCGGAATATAACATCACGTTTTATGCGTGAGATAGGTTCTGACCTTATAGACAAACATGACAATGCAGTTGTAATGCGACGTCACGTCAAGGAAAACGACAATACAGTAACAGCGGTTTATTCGTCAAGTCTGCAACAACAGCTTGCCCGAAATAAATTACATTCCGTCACGCCTGTAAGTTCGGCACATGAAAATTATTCGGCAGGTGAAAGAGTTCAGCACAATGTTTTCGGTGAGGGTACTGTTATTTCTTCGACACCTATGGGCAATGACGCTTTACTTGAAATAGCGTTCGACACCGTCGGTACTAAACGCATTATGGCTAATCAGGCTAAACTGAAAAAACTCTGAGTTTTTATATATTTTAATCTGAATTTTAAGGAGAAATTTTATGAGAAAAACTAAAATTGTCTGCACGATAGGTCCGGCAACTGATGACGAAAATATTATGCGTGAACTTATGCTCGCCGGTATGAACGTTGCACGTTTCAACTTCTCGCACGGTGACTACGAAACACACGAACAGCGTTTCAGAATGGTTGAAAAGCTCCGTAAGGAACTTGATTTGCCGATAGCAACACTTCTTGATACTAAAGGACCTGAAATACGTCTCGGAAAATTCGTCGACAACAAGCCGGTTGAAATCTATGACGGCGATTTATACGTACTCACTACTGATGATGTTCTCTGCGATAATCAGCGTGGTAGCATAAGTTTCAAGAAACTTCCCCGTGATGTCAGCATAGGAACACGCATTCTTATAAATGACGGCGTTATTGAACTTCTTGCCGAAAAAGTCACGAAAAATGAAATAACCTGTCGTGTAATTCATGGTGGTATACTATCGAACAACAAGGGAATAAATGTCCCTGGTGTGAAACTTTCCATGCCGTATCTTAGCGAAAGCGATATGAATGACCTTGAATTCGGTGCTAAAATGGGATTCGATTTCATAGCCGCAAGTTTTGTACGTACCGCCGCCGATATAAATTATTTAAGAAAATTCACACATAGTCTGGGCTGGTTTGATGTCCGTATAATCGCCAAAATAGAAAATACTGACGGTGTAGAGAACATAGACGAGATACTTGAAACCGCTGACGGTATAATGGTTGCACGAGGCGATATGGGCGTTGAGATACCTTTTGAACGCATACCGGCTATACAGAAAGAGTTGATACACAAGGGTTATAACGCCGGTAAACAGGTTATAACCGCTACTCAGATGCTGGAATCAATGATAACTAATCCACGCCCTACACGTGCGGAAATAACTGACGTTGCAAACGCTATATACGACGGTACAAGTGCTATAATGCTTTCCGGTGAGACCGCTGCGGGTGCGTATCCGGTAGAAGTAGTAAAGACTATGGCATTAATCGCCGAGACTACTGAAAACAATATCGACTACAAAGGCGAATTTTCGGCACGCCGTACAGAACCTACAGGCATTGCGGAAGCTATAGCACACGCTACTGTTACAACGGCTCATGACCTCAATGCAAGAGCGATTATAACTGTTTCGCTGGGTGGAGGTACGGCAAGACTTATTTCAAAATATCGCCCGTTGTGTCCGATTATATGCTGTACGGTCTCCGACAGAACACAACGTCAGATGAATATGTCATGGGGTGTGACGCCTCTGCTTGTCGACGAAAAAGAAAGTACCGACGAACTTTTCCTTACGGCAACTCAGGCAGCCGAAAATGCCGGACTTGTACAGGACGGCGATATTGTAACTATAACAGCCGGTGTGCCTATAGGTGTATCGGGTAGTACAAATATGCTGAAAGTAAGCAGAATAGGCAAATAATATGGAAACAGTTTTTTCATATGGCGTTTATGGTATATGGTTTACTTTAATATCGGATATAACAGTTTATGATTCCGGAACTGTAAAATGTACTTATGAGGATTCGGAAACAACATATCAGGTTTCCGATAATGTAGTTAAGGAAATTTACGGAATAATAAACAGATTTCCCGAAGTAATGCAGAAGTACGATATTTTTGATTTATGGTATCCGTATATTTTT
>JAAVHK010000074.1 GCA_014799765.1 Ruminococcus sp. | reverse complement strand
TGTTTATCTGGTCAAAACGTTCCATAGCTCTGCCCTCGTAGACAAACGCCTTTAAAATTTTCTGATTACCTGTCATTTCCTCTGAAAGACCTACCATATCGCCACGAAGTTTAGACTGTTTCATGTACGAATCGTGTGAGGCTTTTGTTATCTTGGAAGCGGTTATGAATGAAATAGGGGTCATTATTACAACAACAATAGCAATCCTGAAATTTATGAACATCATGAAAATAAGAGTTCCGATAATAGTCATCACACTGCTGAAAAACTGTGTGAATCCCTGTAAAAGACCGTCGGAAACAATTTCAATATCGTTTATAACACGGCTTGTGAGTTCGCCTTTCGTATGACCGTCAATGTATTTAAGAGGTACTCTTTCAAGTTTATTGAAAATATCCGCACGCAAATCACGTATAGTAAGAAATGCAAGTTTATTTGTACATAAACTCATAATCCACTGGAAAATACCACTTGCGATTACCATAACAGCCAGTTTCGTGACTATTTTTTTCAGGTCATTGAAATCGACATTTCCCTTAGCTATGCAACAGTCGACGGCATCGCCAATGAAGACCGGTACTAAAAGAGACAAACCTACACCGGCTACAGCAAAAATAATTGTACTCACCAGATAGGCTATATAAGGACGGGCATACGAAATGACCCTTTTAAGAGTATCGGACATTATACGCCCTCCTTTTCGTTCATTTGTGATTTATATATTTCACTGTAGATTTCGCAGGTTTTCAGTAACTCATCGTGCGTACCCATTCCGACTGCCTCGCCGTCATCCATGACGATAATTTTGTCAGCGTCTTTCAGTGAAGTGGTACGTTGTGAAATCATTATAACAGTAGTATCAGGTATATCCTTTTTAAGAGCCTTACGGAGTGCAAGGTCTGTAGCGTAGTCTAAAGCACTGGTTGAATCGTCAAGAATCAGTATATCAGGATTTCCGACAATAGCACGTGCTATGGAAATTCTTTGTTTCTGACCGCCGGAAAGATTCTTACCACCCTGTGAAATATTGGTGTCAAGACCATTCGGCATTTTTTCGACGAACTCCCACGCCTGAGCGGTCTTCAAAGCTGAAATAATTTCCTCGTCTGTAGCTGACTGCTTATGCCACTTCATGTTATCACGGACTGTACCGGTAAACAGTACAACTTTTTGAGGTACTAAACCGATAGTCTTTCTTAACTCGCTGAAATTGTAGTTGTATACGTCAACGCCGGAAATTAAAATCTCACCTTCGGTTGCACGATAGAAACAAGGTATAAGATTTGCAAGTGTGGATTTACCGCTACCAGTACCGCCTATGATTCCTAACATCTTACCCCTTTCGAGTGTGAAAGATATATTTTTTATGGAGTGGTCACCGGCAGTATCGTATGAAAACGATACGTTTTTAAATTCGATAATGTTTCTGTAGTCTTTATGGTCAGCGGGTTTTTCGTTACCGCCTGATGTTTCGGGTTGTATGGCGAAAACTTCGCTTATACGGTTTGCGGAAGCAAATGCCTTTGTAAACGTAACAATAAGATTCGCAAGGACTATCAGAGCAAGTAAAATCTGTGTCATGTAGTTGGTAAATTCAGTGAGTTCACCCTGTGTAAGATAGCCTGTATCAATTCTGACGCCACCGAACCACAAAATAAATACTATACCTAAATTCATTACCATGAAAGAAAACGGATTCAGAATAGATGATATTCTGCCGACTGCTATGGAACTTTCCGCAATATCGTCTACAGATTTCCTGAAATCGTCAATTTCTTCCTGCTGTCTGGAAAATGCACGTATAACTCTTGCACCCTCTAAATTTTCACGTGTAAGAAGTGATGCCCTGTCAAGATTTTTCTGTGTGGTCTTGTACATAGGTACAGTCCTGTGCATTACCGATACTATAACGATAGTTGTCAGTACGGCTACAACAAGGAATATAAGCGAAAGTTTCAAATCAATCATCATTGCCCTTACCATTGCACCTATAACAAGAAACGGTGAACGTGTAGCAAGTCTTATGAACATATTCACACCGTTCTGTACGGTGTTTGAATCATTCGTCAGACGGTTTATAAGTGACGCTGTACCTACTTTATCAATACTTGTATATGACAGTGAATTTATATGTTTATATAAATCAGTTCTGAGTTCAGTTCCGAAACCGTATGCACATCTGGAAGCAAGTAACTGACAAGTCAATGCGAATCCAAGCCCACAGAATCCCAGTAATATAATAAGTCCGGACATACGGAGTATATATTTTGTATCATTGTTTTCTATGCCTATGTCGATAATCTTCGCCATGACGTGCGGTACAGTCAGTTCAAAGATAGCCTCAAGAAGTTTGAAAAAAGGTCCGAAAACGAGTTCTTTTTTATAATTCCTTAAATATTTCAGTAACTTTTTCATGATACACCTTTTTTTCAGAAATCTATATCCATAAATTCAATGAGACGGTCACAGGCTACACTGTAACTTATATACCAGTTGTCATTAATCTGAAAAACAGAAGCCGGTTCAGCGACAAAAGTTTCTTCATTCAAATCGTTCTTATAGAACGGTATTTCACACATATAACCGTCAGTGATATTCAGACCTAAATCGGCGTTAATCTGTGCGATTTCTTCAACAGTATAGTGTTCAACGGTACCTTCATTTATGCTTACTGACCATGGGTCATTGGCACTCTGGTTATAGTTATCCATTATATCGTGAATATTATTCACAGAGCCCTTTATAGCGGACATTACATTTTCCTTTGAAAACATATCTTCTACGAGTTCTTCGGATTCGCCGATATTATTTTTGAGATACTCTTTCATATAGGAATCGAAAGCGGTTATTTCGTCCGGACAGAAAAGAGTGTATACCGCATCTGCATTGCCGTCGATATATGCCTGATGATAAGCATTTAATATTGACATATAGTCAACAGAATTTTCAGCAGAATCTTCCGTTGTATCTTCGGTTACATCTTCCGTGGTAGTTTCTTCCGGAACAGTAGTACTTTCCGAAACAATCTCACCAGTTGTTGAAGCGTCTGAAACAACGGACGATTCACTGTTTTCTTCTGTTGGTTTTTTTCCGTCACAGCCCGTGACCGCCGTAAAAGTCATGCACGTCAGCAGACAGATTACGAATTTTGTTAAATTTTTCATGATTTTAAAATCTCCTTGTAATTAATCTGTAAGTTATATTATACTATTATATCCGGATACAGTCAATTAAAATATTGCGTTAATCCGGTGAAAATTATATTTTTTGTATAAAATTTACAGTTTTTTCGGAAAAAAACTACCGGACATCTTAAAATATCCGGTAGTATGGAATTATATTTCTGTTATGTCAATAAGTTCAACGTCATTGATAGTCCGTCCGGATTCAAGGACTTTCGCAAGAGATTTAGCGGTATCTATAGCCGTGAGACTACATATTGAACGTTCTATAGACTTTCTACGCATTTTAACACTGTCACGTTCCGGAAGTCTTCCCTTTGCGGAAGTCGATATTACATAATTTATTTTACCGCTTTCAAGTAATGTCACAACATTCGGTTCACCGTCAGAAATCTTATGCACGAGATTTGAAGCTATCATGTTTCTTGTCAGTACGCTCTGTGTGCCGGAAGTCGCAAACAGTTCAAAGCCCATGCGTTCAAATTTATCGGCAATAGGTAATATTTCCTGCTTATCGGTATCACGTACTGAAATAAGTACACCACCTTCACGTTTGAGGTCAAAACCTGCTCCTATGAGACCTTTTAAGAGAGCGTCCTCAAGATTTCTTCCTATGCCCAGACATTCACCGGTGGACTTCATTTCAGGTCCTAACATTGTATCGACGTCGGTGAGCTTTTCAAAACTGAATACCGGTACTTTTACCGCAACATAATCACCAGCCGGATAAAGTCCGCTCTGATAGCTCATATCTTTCAGCTTTGCCCCGAACATTATTTTAGTAGCAATATCTACCATAGGTATACCGGTAACTTTACTTATATACGGTACTGTACGTGAAGAACGCGGATTAACTTCGATTACATATACTTCGTGATTATATACGACGTACTGAATGTTTACCAGTCCTATAACATTGAGTTCCTTTGCGAGTTTTCTTGTATACTCAACTATTATACGCTTTATTCTGTCGGAAAGATGTTGTGCCGGATATATTGAAATCGAATCGCCGGAATGTACACCGGCACGTTCAATGTGTTCCATGATACCAGGTATAAGGAAGTCTTCACCGTCGCATATGGCATCTACTTCAACTTCCGTACCCATCATGTACTTATCAATAAGTACCGGATTTTCAATCATATGACTTGTGATAATTCCCATGTACTCTATGACATCAGCCTTTGAATGTGCTATAATCATATTCTGACCGCCTAAAACATATGACGGTCTGAGAAGTACCGGATATCCGAGACTTTCGGCAGAAATTACAGCTTCTTCGGTAGTCATGACTGTATGTCCCTGCGGACGTGGTATACCACATTTTTCAAGTATCTCGTCAAAACGTTCCCTGTCTTCAGCGGCGTCAATCATATCGGCAGATGTACCGAGAATATTTACGCCCATATCCGAAAGATGACGTGTAAGTTTTATAGCGGTCTGTCCGCCGAACTGTACAACAACACCGTATGGCTTTTCGGTCTCTATAATGGATTCAACATCTTCTTTTGTAAGAGGGTCAAAATATAGTCTGTCGCCGGTGTCAAAGTCCGTGGAGACTGTTTCCGGATTATTGTTACATATTACGGCTTCGTAACCTAATTCCTTTAACGTCCATACACAATGTACGGAACAGTAGTCAAATTCGATACCCTGACCTATTCTTATAGGTCCAGAACCGAATACTATTACTTTTTTCTTGCCGGTGTTCTGACGTTCTATAAACTGGAGTGCTTCGTTTTCGTCGTCGAAAGTGGAGTAAAAATATGGTGTTTCCGCCTTAAACTCGCCTGCACACGTATCAACCATTTTATAGACTGCGTGTTTTTTTACCGGACACTTCTGACCGGATATTCTTTCAATGGTACTGTCAAGATAACCGTACTGTTTAGCGGTATTGTACTTTTCTTCTGTAAGCTGACCGTCAGAAAGCCACTTTTCCAACTCGACAAGATTCAGTAATTTATACAGAAACCAGTTATCAATCATGGTTATATCGTGAATTTCTTCCGGAGTGATACCACGTTTAAGAGCCTCGAAAACTGTAAAAGAGCGTTCGTCGTCTATAATGTGAAGTCTTTCACGGATTTCTTCTGTGGAATACTTTTCAAGTTTTTTAAGATTCATGGTATCAAGCCCTAACTCGACAGAGCGGACTGCTTTCATAATAGCCTGTTCAAAACTCGTACCGATAGCCATTACTTCGCCGGTAGCCTTCATTTGTGTACCGAGTGTCCTTTTTGCGTAAACGAATTTATCAAACGCCCACTTCGGAAACTTTACTACAACGTAATCAAGAGCAGGTTCAAAACAGGCATAAGTTTTTCCTGTAACCTGATTTACTATCTCATCGAGTGTATAGCCGACGGCTATTCTTGTGGCAACTTTTGCTATCGGGTAGCCGGTAGCCTTTGAAGCAAGGGCGGAAGAACGTGATACACGTGGATTTACTTCTATGACGGCGTATTCAAAACTCGTCGGGTGCAGTGCGAACTGACAGTTACAACCGCCCTCAACTTTGAGTTCCTTTATGATATTTATTGCCGATGTTCTCAACATCTGGTATTCCCTGTCAGTGAGCGTGACAGCCGGTGCAATAACTATACTGTCGCCGGTATGAACGCCTACAGGGTCAAAATTTTCCATGGAACATACTGTTATAACGTTACCTTTGGCATCACGTATAACTTCAAATTCAATTTCTTTCCAACCGCTTATACATTTTTCAACGAGTATCTGAGTTATCGGTGAAAGCCTTAAACCATTTGTAGCTATTTCGTGGAGTTCTTCCGGATTCTGTGCGATACCGCCACCAGTACCGCCCAGTGTGAATGCCGGTCTGACTATAACCGGATAATCTATTACTTTGGCAAACTCCATAGCATCTTCTACCGTCTCGACTACTTTTGACGGTATACAAGGTTCACCTATTTTTTCCATGGTATCCTTAAATGCCTGTCTGTCTTCTGCCTTATGGATTGTTTCGGGGTCTGCACCGAGTAACTTTACATTATGGGATTCCAGAAAGCCCTCTTCCGCCAACTGCATTGATAATGTAAGTCCGGTCTGTCCGCCGAGTGTCGAAAGAACACTGTCAGGTTTTTCGATTTCGATTATACGTTTTACTACGTCAAGTGTAAGAGGTTCAATATATACCTTATCAGCCATAGCCTTATCCGTCATGATAGTAGCCGGATTAGAGTTTATAAGAACTACTTCCAGACCCTCCTGTTTCAAGGCACGGCAAGCCTGTGTTCCGGCGTAATCAAATTCGGCAGCCTGTCCGATTACAATAGGTCCTGAACCGATAACAAGTACTTTTTTAATATCCTTTCTGAGTGGCATATTTATTTTACCTCACTTTCCATAGCACTTATAAACTCGTCGAACAGATACGCCGTATCAAGCGGACCGCCATGTGCTTCGGGGTGGAACTGTACTGTAAAAGCGTTCACAGCGGTATAGCGTATGCCCTCACAGGTCTTGTCATTGGCGTTGACGTGCGAAACGTGTCCGATTTCTTCCGGAATACTTTCCCCGATTACTGCGTAACCATGATTCTGACTTGTAACGTATGTCAGACCGCTTTCAAGGTCAATAACAGGCTGATTAGCTCCCCTGTGTCCGTATTTGAGTTTTTCGGTTTTTCCGCCGTTTGCAAGTGCCATAAGCTGATGTCCGAGACAGATTCCGAAAATAGCTATGCCGAGTTTCTGAATTTCCTTTATATTCTCGATAATCTGTACATTTTCCGCCGGATTCCCCGGACCGTTAGAAAACATTATACCGTCCGGATTTATTGCCTTAACATTTTCTGCGGTGGTATCTGCCGGAACTACTATCACTTCACAACCACGTTTCACGAGTTCCTGACGGATATTTCTTTTATATCCGAAGTCAAAAAGTACTACCTTATACTTAGGATTTTCACCGGAATATGTGAGAATTTCGCTGTTTGTGACCGATTTCACAGCATTTTTTATCTCAAATGCCTTTACCTTTTCAAGAAGTTCTTCTTTTTTGTCATAAATATTTTCTGTTGTGATGACACCGTTCATAACGCCTGTTTCACGGATAATTCTTGTGAGGCTTCTTGTATCGATTCCCGATATACCTACGATATTATTTTCCGTAAGGAAATCCCTTATATTTCCCTCGCAACGAAAATTTGACGGCATATCACATGATTCCCTGACAATATAGCCTGTCACATAGGAACGTGCAGATTCATTGTCCTCATGATTCACGCCATAGTTTCCTATAAGAGGAAAAGTCTGTGTGACTATCTGACCGTAATAACTCGGGTCAGTAAGCGTTTCCTGATAGCCTGTGAGACCTGTTGTAAAAACAACCTCGCCTATTACAGTACCTTTCGCACCAAGGCTTTTTCCCTCGAATACCTGACCATTAGCAAGCATCAGGTAAGCCTTTTCCGATTGATTAAAAAATGACATTTTATCAACCCTTTCAATTAGTCTGAAGTTTTATAAAACACAGTCACGCCTTTGTGACCGTGAGTTAAACATAATTTTTTTACATGAAATCTTCCATATTTTCCGGAAATTCAGATTCTATAAAAGCCTTGCCGTCCCTGACGGTATAAGTTATATTTACCGGAATATCTTCATAGACTCCCTGCCATACGTAATCTGACGGTTCTGCACTTTCGATATAGTCAATCAATGCTTTTTCTGCCGATTCGTATTCCGGTGTGAGTTTATCCAATGGCGTGGCGATTGATGACCCACCTGCTCCGTGATATACGTCGAAAAAGAATTTGTTTCCGCTATCGTCCCCGACAGTAACCGGATATGAATACATCATTTCCCAGTCGGGACTTATACTGTCGTTCACGCCGAAACGACTTCTTACTTTTCCGAAAAACAAGGCGTATTTTTCGTCAGATGCATTTTCATAAATCCACCTGCCACAGTGTACCGGATTTTCTTTAATTTCCTCGTCGGTAGAAACTCTGAACGTATATTTATTCATAATCTTCCTCGCTTTCTGCCGGATATTCCGATGTATAAGCAATGCCGTCCTTTACAGTATACTTGACATTTATATCATAATCTTCATAAAAGCCCTGCCATTCGTAATCGGACGGTTCAGCACTCTCAATAAATGAAATAAGTTCACCGGCGACTTTCATATATATTTTTTCCTGCTCCCTGTCTGTACCCATTGGCTTACCGCCGACAGATGCCCCACTTGCTCCGTGACAGACTTCAAGATAAATTTTATTCTGTCCGTCCTCAGCGATAATCCAATAGCTGTACATATTTTCATAGTCGTCAGTTGTATAATCGGGTTCACCGAAAAGCGTTATCAGCTTACCGAAAAAAAGTGCAAACTTTTCGTCTGTACAGTCCAAACCATACACACTGCAAAGTTTAGAACAACCGTTCATTTCCAGTACGGACAATTCTTCTTCAGTTGCTTTTCTGAATTGATACATTAAATCACCTCATTTGAGGTTGATATACTGTGTTATATCGTCTCTCATGCGAATGACCTCACGGCGTGCGGATTTTGCGAAGTCTTTTTCGTCGCAACCCTCTTTCTTGTACGCACACATTACCGCACGTGAAGAATTTACGATAGCTCCGAGACCGTTGGAATCAAAACCACCTTTAAGACCTTCCGCACCTCCGCCCTGAGCACCATAGCCAGGGACTAAAAACATTGTATGCGGAAGTCTTTGTCTTAACTCCGTGAGCATTTCGGGATAAGTAGCACCTACTACCGCACCTACTGCCGAATAGCCATATTTTCCGACGGTATCGGAACCCCATTTTTCGCACATATCGCCCATAAGTGCGTAAATAGGTGTACCGTCGTCAAGTTTTCTGTCCTGAAGTTCACCGCTTGACTTGTTGGAAGTCTTTACAAGTACGTATATACCCTTATCCTTTTCACGACATACTTTGAGTAAAGGTTCTATACCGTCCGTACCGAGATAGCCGTTTACCGTAAGGGCATCAGCGGAAAACGGTTCAATGACTGTTTCGCCGACGGTCACTTCACCGAGATGTGCATTTGTATACGCTCCCATAGTAGCACCGATGTCATTTCTTTTGCCGTCCGTAATGACAAACATTCCCTTACTTTTCGCATAACTGATAGTCTCTGCAAGAGTCTGTACGCCGTAAAAACCGTACATTTCATAGTACGCTGACTGTGGTTTTATAGCCGGTACTATATCGTAAATTTCGTCGATAATAGCCTTGTTGAAATCGAGTACAGCCCTCGAAGCCGATAAAAGAGTTTCGCCGGTTTCCTGAATGTGCCTGCTCCGGATATATTCCGGAACATATTCAAGTTTCGGGTCAAGACCTACTACTGTAGGATTTTTCATTTCAATGATTTTTTCAATAAGTCTGTCAAATGACATAATCAAATCTTTCCTTTCACAAAAAAAATTTATAAATTTTCGTATCTTATGACGCCTTTTGAAATCGTCATGAGATTTTTTCCGGTAAGTTCCATACCTTTAAAGACAGTATTTTTTGACTTTGAATGAAGTTTTTCCGGCTGGACAGTCCATTTTCTGTTGATGTCGGTAATGATTAAATCGGCAGTTTTTCCTACTGAAATTTCAGGAATTTCAAGACCTAATATTTTACGTGGATTCACGCACATCAACTCAACGACTTTATTTAAAGATATTTCCCCTGTATGATACAGTGCCGTAAGAGTTGCCGACAATGATGTTTCCAGACCTACCACACCATTAGGAGCTTTTTCAAAATCCGCTTTTTCTTCGGGAGCGTGTGGGGCATGGTCAGTTATTATGCAATCAACAGTACCGTCTTTTATGGCATTTATTATAGCCCTTACGTCTTCCGGAGTTCTTAACGGCGGATTCATTCTGTAATCGGCATCACGCTTTTCAAGTAGCTTGTCGGTAAGCATGAAATAATGTGGTGCAGTTTCGCAGGTTACCTTAACGCCTCGTGATTTCGCAAAGCGTATAATTGCGGAACTTCCTTCTGTGCTTACGTGACATATATGTATACGTGCATTGACTGACGAAGCAAGTATTATTTCACGTGCGGTTATGTAGTCTTCTGAAGACCTGTCCATACCTTTTACGCCTAATTTTCGGGAAGTCTCGCCGTTGTTCATTATACCGCCGTTTATGATACTTAAATCCTCACAGTGAGAAGCAACCAGTAAACCGTTTTCGTTGGATTTTTCAAGAGCCTGTCGCATCATTCCGGCGTTCTCGACTGGTCTGCCGTCGTCGGATATGCATATACAACCGGCATTTTTAAGTGATTCGTAATCACAAAGACCGTCACCACTCATACCATTAGTGATACATCCTACCGGATATACTTCAACGCCGGTATCACGTGATTTTTCTATGATATACCGGATTGTTTCCGGATTATCACATGGCGGTTTGGTATTCGGCATTGCAAGAACTCCGGTAACTCCACCGGCAAGGGCGGATTGACAACCGGTTATTATGTCTTCCTTGTAAGTCAGTCCAGGGTCACGGAAATGTACGTGCATATCGAAAAGCGACGGCATAAGTACAAGTCCCGTACCGTCAATTGTGCGGTCTGCATTAGTATCAATTTTTGCCGATATTCCGGAAATTTTTCCGTTTTCTATAAGAATATCGGTTATGATGTCTTTTTCCGTATCGACGGCACGTATATTTTTTATCAGTATTTTATTCAAGTTTTATTCCTCCTGTTGTTGATATGACATTTCAGAATTATCACACCAGTGACCGCCATAGCCTGTATACCGGCTGTGACTGCTCTTTCTGCGATAGTTTTCGCTGAACATCTTCCGGTAATTTTTTTACTGTCGGAAAGTTTTCCGATACCGGCAGTTCTGACAGTTCCTATCCCGAATGAAAATTTTTCACCTGTTTTTCTGTACTCCATAGGCTTACTCCCTGACCGGTTCGGCGATAAGAAATTTAATTTTCTTGCCCTCTTCCGTGAACATCTTTTCGTGTTCCGTGACGTAATTTTCTATACCTGTTTCACTGTGTAAATCGTATGTACTGAACTTTATCACAAAACCGGCTTCACGGAAATATTCAAAGGATTCCTCAAAAAGTTCGTCGTCGTCGGTTTTGAACCATATCTCACCTTTAAGGAATTTCCTGTAATTAATAAGCTGTCGGGTATGTGTGAGACGACGTTTCTTATGTTTCGCCTTACCCCACGGATTACAGAAATTAATATAGATTCTGTCGGCACGGTCATATTCGTCCCACGCTAAGTCAAGGCGTTCGATATTCTGAATAGCTATCCGGACATTATCAACCGGTCTGTTTTCAGTCCTGTACGCTTCTTCAATCTTGCGTTTTGCAAGGACTAACATTTCATTTTTTATATCCATAGCAATGAAATTTATTTCAGGGTGAGCCGGTGCTATCTGCGATATGAAACCACCTTTTCCGCAACCTAACTCTACATAAAGCGGTTTATCGGGTTGACTGAAAAGTTCAGTCCAGTTACCTTTCTGACCTTCAGTATCGGGAACATAGAACGGACAGGCTTCAAGTTCAGGCTTTG